>CAZPNT010000123.1:0-3936 GCA_964588055.1 uncultured Candidatus Poseidoniales archaeon
CAATAGGCCCACTAGCTCTCGCTGACCTGATAGGTCTCGATACTGTCATGCACATCCTGAATGTGCTGGAAGAAGGCATGAGCAACGACAAGTACGCACCAGCCGACCTTCTAGTCGAGATGGTCTCTAAGGGCGAGCTGGGAAGGAAGTCAGGCTCGGGATTCTACTCTTACTAAACCGCTGCACTCGCGCGCGGTGTGTTTTTTGCACCATTTTTCACCAACCTTCAATACATCCCGGCCCGCGCCATTACCATGGGCGATAGGGCAGCGAGTGCTAGGGTCCTAGCCACGATCATGGTTCTCAGCCTCGTCTCTTCGATCGTTCTGGCAGATGACGCCGGCTCAGGAGCCGATGCAGGGGGGTCATCAAGCAGCGCAACCTCCCTCAGCGCAACAAACTCAACCTACTCGGGAAACCTGTCCACTACTGACACATCCGACTTCTACTCTATTTCCATGCCCAATGGAACAGGGATATCTGCGGGCCTGACCTCTCCGTCGGGAGCTGATTTCGACCTCTACCTGTACGACTCTGGAAACTCGCAAATAGACTCCAGCCTCTCAACATCTTCGTATGACGAGGTCACTTCAAACGGAACCAGCATTGGTGGGACCACAGTCTACATCGAGGCAAGGAGGTGGTCCGGCACTGGCCAGTACACGCTACAGATCTGGATTTTCTCCGAACCACAGGGACCAGCCCAGAACGATGCTGGATCGGGGGGCGACGCAGGCGACACTTCGACATCCGCCACATCAATCAACTCCACCAACCAGACCCTATCCGGTTGGATATCGGACACCTTCGACCCCCAGGACTGGTACAACATCTCAGTGCCATCCGGGAACGGGATATTCGTAACCATGAGCTTTCCGAACGGCTCTGCATCTGGTTCACAACTCTCGCTGATCGAGTCATCTGCCACGTACTACATCCAATACGACTACTCGTCTCCATACGAGGTCACCAGCAATGGCACGAACGTGGGAGGGGGATACGTGTACATCAGGGTACTCACCAACACCGACGAGGGAGACTACAATCTAACCGTCACTCTGTTCTCGACCGCAGGTCAGCCGGGATCATCCCAGGACGACGCCGGCTCGGGAGAGGATGCCGGGGACTCATCCACCACGGCCCTCCCGATCAACATGACAGGAAACACCACTACGTTCGAGGGATGGGTGGACAACAGCTGGGACACAAGTGACTACTACTCGGTTTTCGTACCGAACAACTGGACCACATGGGCCTCCCTCTCATGGGTAAATACATCTGCGGACCTTGACCTCTACCTATACGACTCCAACCAGAACACTCTGTCATACTCATACTACGACAACCCGGAGACGGTATCCGCAAACTCATCGGCAATCGGTGGAACGACAGTCTTCTACAACGTCTACGCTTACACTGGTAACGACGTGTACTACAACCTCACAATCAACCTCGCCAACCTGTCATCCAGCCCCGCTTACAACCAGAATGACGCTAACTCCGGGGGAGATGCGGGCGATGACGTGTCCTCGGCACTTTCCCTGCCGAGCGAGAACGCCACTTACTACGGCTGGATCTCCGACTCCTCTGACAACTACGATATCTACTCCGTGCAGATACCCTCCAGCGTCGCCATTGAGGTAGAACTGTCCTGGAACAACTCCGCAAATGACTTCGACTTGGGCCTGTTCGACGAGAGCGAGTCGCTCATCGACTCGAGCACAACCGACAACCCCGAGTTCGTGGAGAGCGGCTCTACAGACGTGAGCAACACGACCGTGTACATCCTAGTCCAATCGGTATCGGGAACATGGAGCAACGGGGGAGAGGGGAACTACACCCTGAACATCACGCTGGTAAACCAGTCTGACGTCCCAGGACTAAATCAGAACGATGCGTACACGGGAGGTGATGCGGGAGACGAGATATCAAACGCAACCCCGCTCGTCAACGCCACCACAGGCTTCTCCATCTGGCCGGGGTACGTGGACAGCGGCACCGACGACTACGACTACTACCAGGTCTACGTTCCCGTCGACCATGGGATTACCGTCGAACTATCTCCCGGGTACGGGCAGTCTGATTGGCTCACCCTAGCACTATACGACAGTGGCAACAGCCAGGTCGACTACGACTACTACTCCGACCCGCAGTCGGTTTCCACCAATGGGACAGGGACCTACCTGGGGGGATCCAACGTAGTAATCGAGGTATGGGCCTACAACGGGGGGGACAATTACAACCTGTCCATGTGGATATTCAGCCTGGATTCCGATGGCGATGGCTACTATGACGACGTGGAGTACTCCTGCGGCTCCGATCCTAACGACAACTCCAGCATCCCTGCAGACACCGACAACGACGGAGTATGCGACACACTCGACGAGGACATCGACGGCGATGGGGTGGACAACGCAAACGACACCTTCCCCGAGGACGCGAACGAGACTACGGACAGTGACGGCGATGGGATCGGAGACAACTCCGACGCGGATGACGACAACGATGGGTGGTCCGACTCCGACGAGCACTCGTGCGGCTCAGACGGGAACGACCCAGACTCATTCCCCGAAGACTTCGACTCTGACTGGATCTGCGACGTCCTGGACGAGGACATCGACGGAGATGGGTACGACAACCAGTACGACAGCTTCGACTACGACCCCAACGAATGGAACGACACCGACTCAGACGGAATAGGGGACAACTCTGACGGAGACGACGACGGGGACGGCTTCTACGACGGAGTCGAGCAAGACTGCCTCTCCGACCCATTGGACCCCTCCTCCATCCCCGAGGACACCGACTCGGACGGCGTGTGCGACGAGCTCGACGACGACGTCGACGGCGACGGGATAGGGAACGACTTCGACGACTTCCCGTTCGACGAATCAGAGAGCACCGACACGGATGGGGACGGATTAGGGGACTCATCGGACCCCGATGACGACAACGACGGGTACCAAGACGAATTCGACGCATTCCCACTGGACCACAGCGAGTGGAACGACAACGACGGAGACCTAATCGGGGACAACGCAGACCCCGACGACGACAACGACGGATGGGACGACGTTGACGAGGAGTCCTGCGGAACCAACCCATCCCTTATGCAATCCTCGCCAGATGACTGGGACGGGGACAGTATCTGCGACGTAAATGACCCAGACGACGACAACGACGCATGGAACGACACCGTAGACGCCTTCCCATTCGACCCCAACGAGTGGGACGACCTGGATCTAGACAACCTGGGCTCGAACTCCGACCCAGACGACGACGGGGACGGTTGGAGCGACGATGACGAACTGAGCATCTGCGGGACCGACCCGCGCGACCAACTTTCCGTACCCGAGGACTTCGACGGCGACAGGATCTGCGACAACCTGGACGACGATGACGACAACGACCTAGTTCTAGACTTCGATGATGCATTCCCGAAGGACCCAACGGAGACCAAGGACACGGACGACGACGGTATCGGGGACGGGTCAGACACCGATGACGACAACGACGGTTGGGCGGATGCCACAGAGGTGGTGTGCCAGACATCCCCCATCTCCCCCACAGAGGCCCCATCGGACTTCGATGGGGATGGGACCTGCGACCTGATAGACCCCGATGACGACAACGACGGGGTGACCGACCTACAGGACGCGTTCCCGTACGACAGCGAAGAGTGGGAGGACAGGAACTCCGACGGGCTGGGTGACAACGCAAACCCCCTCACCATAATGGACAAGATGAAGCTGAACCCCGGCGTTTCAGTGGTCGCGATAGGAACGGTCGCAGCTATCCTCTCTGGTACGCTCGCCTTCCTCTTCGGAAGAAGCAGGCTCGAGGGCGAATACGAAGACGACCAGGCGTGGGACGAGGAGGTCCATGACGACGGCGGATTCTACGACGAATGGGAGTATCAGTGATAATTGGTGTATT
>CAZPNT010000124.1:0-3932 GCA_964588055.1 uncultured Candidatus Poseidoniales archaeon
CTATGTCCTCGATGAATGTCCTACCCAATCAAACCCCTCACAGTAATGGCTCCATCTGCGGCTTGACGACCAGCCTGTTGTCATGGACGAGGACCCCCGCTAGAATCGCAGCCCCGACCAAGATTGACAATGGGTCTGTGAAGGCCATGGGGAAGAACACCGCGGCACCGATAACCATCGTCTCCACGAGGAACTTGGCCGGAAGCAGGGCGTCTTCGGACCACGACCTGGCTTTGGCCTGTCCCAGTAGCCAGGCAGTGTAGACTCCGGTGAGCAGCGCCAGTGGGACCCCCGCAATCGCTAGGTAGCCCAGGAGCGAGCGGTCTAGGTCCAGAATAAGAACGGCCGTGCTGAGTGCAAGCACTCCTCCGTACCCTGAGAGGACGTACGCTCCCTTGACCAGCCAGGATTCCCAGTTTGGCCTCAACAAGACGTAAAGGAACCTCTCTGGCCTGTCCAGGTCGATGACCAGGAGCAGGCCAGTCAGGGCAAGGAAGGTAATTCCGACCCCGAGCGTCATGGCCCAGAGCTCGTCGCTCGCCTCCACCATCCCGCTGAGCATTGCAAGTGCGGCGACCACGTAGGTCCCCGCTGCGATTCCCTTGGTCCAGATGTAAGCCGACACCTCCCATCCCCAGAGAACGCCCTTGCTCGGCTGGTCGTAGCTCCTCTTGGCGGAGCCGGACTCCTCGGCCAGCCTCTCCATCACGTCGTTGATTATCGCCTGGTCCCGGGGGGCCGCCTTCTTCGCCTTCTTCTCCAGCGCTAGTTGCACTATCATCGATGTAGTGTCGGCCTCTCCCAGCCTGCTCTCGGCATACTTCGCGAAGTGACCAACTCCGAAGGCCTGTTCGGTCCACATTCCTGAGCCGGATAGCTCGGTAGCAGATGGGTCAAGCATCTCCTCGCTAGCGTCGATGTAGTAGAGATTTGGCTCTGCTCCAGACTCGGGCTTCCTGACGGTGGTGTTGTGAGTGGAAACTAGCTTGGAAATGGCAGACTCAGGGTCGCTTAGGTCTCCCGAGACGATGGACTCCGTAGGGCATACTATGACGCATGCAGGCTCGTAGGAGTGCTCAATTCTGTGGGCGCAATAGTTGCACTTTGCGGCGGTTCCCTTGTTGGGGTCAATGTAGAGTGCATCGTAGGGGCATGCCTGCATGCACGACTTGCAGCCGATGCATCGATCGTCGTCGAAGTCGACAATCCCGTCACTCCTGGTGAAAAGTGCAGTAGTAGGGCAGATCTTCGTGCATGGGGAGTCCTCGCAGTGGTTGCACCTGTGGACACTGAACTCCCTGGTGGAATCGGGGTAGGTCCCCTTCTCGATGTACTTGACGTGGGTTCTGTTCACCCCGATAGGCACGTCATGCTCGGACTTGCATGCTACGGTGCAGGCGTGGCATCCGATGCATGTCTGGTTGTTGATAACGAATCCGTAGTTCACCACTGGCTCTGCGATGAGGCTTAGACGCAAAATGCTTCTGTGTCACCCAATTAGCATGCCCAGTATCGCTCCTCCGGCAAGCCATGCGCCAGCCATCGAGCCAAGATTCCCCATCGCGGTAACCAGTAGGACCCTTCCTACCCTGTTCTTCCAGAACAGAGACACCTCGTCAAGCACGAGAAAGTCCTGCGCGTCCTTCCCCGTGGGAGAAGCCACCTTCAACTGCGTATACCCTGCGAACCAACCGGCTGCAAGTGTTGGATTCAGAGAAGTGATTGGGGATGCCGCAGCGCCGACCAGTACGGAGAGCGGATGACCTCGGGCAATCAAAACCCCCAGGCCGGCTAATAGGGCGTTGAGGAGCAGCCAAGTCTGTGCCGTCTGCTTTAGGTCCTCCATTTCTCCATTGTAGGCCATCCACCCCACTGCCCCTAGCAGGAAGATCGGTATGGCTGCCATGAGCACTGTCGGCCATACAGACTTGGGAGGCTGCTCACCAAGTTGTGCTAGCTTGGATGTTGTTTCCATAGATGGCTTCGCCAGGTTGTCGACGACACCTTTGAGGTGACCCGCGCCGATTACCGCCAGAACCTTGCCCTTTCCACGAATCTGCTGGATCCTCCCGGCTAGGAAGGTGTCCCTCTCGTCGATGAGGACTTCGCCTGCTCTGGGGGCTACCTCCCTGGCCTCCTCCATCATGCTGCTCAGTAGGTCAGAGTCCCCCAGAACATCATCTATGGAGACGTCGTCATCGTCTTCTTCCCATAGTAGGGCATTCAGAATCCTCCACTTCTCGATCAGGCCCATCTTCCTCCATGCCCTCCTGAGTGTAATCACGACGTCTCTGTCGATCATCTCCACTGGTATGCCCGACTCCTCGGCCGCATTAACTGCAGCCAGAAGCTCTGCTCCGGGCTTCTCCCCAGATGAGATCCCCATCCTTCTTTGCTGGGCCGCGAGTGCGGATTGAAGCAGGATCATCACGGACCTCCCCTCCTTGATGATTTTCAGCAAATCCTCGGAGTCTAGGGATTCGGGTTCCGTCAGTGCGGCCATCCTCGATGGACACAACTCTACTGCTACGAGATCCGGCCCCCACTCTTCGATCTGACTTTGCACCAGCTCCACTGACTCGCTGCTTACGTGCGCTGTCCCGACGATCCTCAGACTGTCATCCACCTCGAAGATATTGTCGTTCTCTGGCATAGGCTCACCTTACTGCCTTCATGGCCGTGAATACGTCTGTGTGCGCTGACACATCGTGAACCCTGATTATGTCAACTTCCTTTTCCATAGACATTGCAGCAACACCAAGGGTTCCTGGCAGCCTATCTTCGCTGGCCTCCCTTCCGATGAGGTCTCGAAACATGCTCTTTCTGCTAACTCCCCACATCAGGCCCATCCTATCGTCGGGGACTATCCCCCTGCCAGAGGACAGCAGAGCAAGGTTGTGGTCGAGGGTTTTCCCGAAACCAATCCCCGGGTCAGCAATGATTTGACTTGGTTGAACGCCTTCATCTGTCAGTGCCCCAGTAACCTTGCCCAAGTAATCCCTTACTTCGTTGACCACGTCGTCGTAACTGGGGTCATCCTGCATGTTATCAGGCAACCCCTGCATGTGCATTACGCACACCGGGCAACCGTGCTCAGAAACCACACTCAGCATTTCCGGATCGCTCATAGCCGAGACGTCATTCACCATGTCCGCCCCCGATCTCAGTGCCTCTCGTGCCACCTCCGACCTTCTGGTGTCTATGGAGATGCAGACGCCGGGGAGCAACTCCCTGATTCCTTCTATTGCTGGGACGACCCTCGACAACTCGTCTTCCACCGAGACAGGTTTGGCTCCCGGCCTCGTTGACTCCCCGCCCACGTCTATCCAATCTGCCCCTTCTGACACCATCCTGGTCGCTGTTTCTACTGCATGAACGCTGTTTGATGATCTAGAACCGGCGTGAAATGAGTCAGGAGTGACGTTCACTACCCCCATAATCCTCGGAAAACCGTCTTCCCGGCGATTTAGCATGGGTCGCCAGTCGGCCATATGGGACTCGCAAACGACGATTGCTTTATGATGTGACGGAGGGGCAATCGGGCGATGGTTCTGGGAGAGGATGCCCCTCTAGAGGCCCCTGAGCCTCAATCCCCCACTGACTCTGCAGAATCCCACGACCCCGAGACTCTATTCATTCTGGACTCCATCGTTCAGAGGCTGAAACCACGAGACGCCCACCATGTTAGGGACATGATAACCGAGCGTGCTCGGACATCCGGGGCCCTATTCATCTCAAGCGCCCTTTGGTGGTGGATAGCGATAAGCGAAGGCTCAGAGCAGGTTGATGACAACCTAATCCCTGAATCAACACTGGGGTCATTCGACTTCGGAACAGTGAGCCTGATTGTCCCTGTTCTGGTCATAGCAGCTACACTATTCACTGGAATAGGAAGGGAGAGGGGAAATGCCACAATGTCACAGATCGGAGGA
>CAZPNT010000125.1:0-3894 GCA_964588055.1 uncultured Candidatus Poseidoniales archaeon
AAGCTTCTTCTTTACTTCCTCCGCGTCTCTCCAGGAAATGTCCAGATAAGCTCCTCCATGCTCGGAGGCCCTGCCAGCAGCCTTTTCGCTGTTAATTGCCTTAGCAACGACGTCTCTTGTTAGAAGCTCAGGAGGCCTCCTCTTGGTGGCTAGTTTTCCTCCAACAACCTCCTGAACCCAAGCTTCAGCCTCTTCAATAGAATCAGCAAACTCGTCTGCGTACATTTCTGGTACATAGTTGAACATGAATCTCTCTCCCTTGCTATTCTTTAGCATCCCACCCTCGCCACGAACCCCCTCTGTGACTAGAATTCCCTTTACTGAAGGTGGCCAAATCATTCCAGTTGGGTGAAACTGTACGAATTCCATATCTCCCATCTCAGCCCCTGCCCAATAAGCCAGTGCGTGACCCTCTCCCGAGTATTCCCACGATCCTGAGCACACTTCCCAACATCTAGTGATGCCACCAGTGGCCAGGACAATCGCTTTGCCCTTGAAGAGGTGCAGAGAACCGTCATTTCTGTCATAGGCGAAGCATCCTGAAACTCGACCTTCCTTCTTGAACAGCCTTCTGACAGTATATTCCATGAATACCTGGATTCCCTCGTGAATCCCCTTCTGCTGCAGAGTTCTGATTAGCTCTAGACCGGTTGCATCTCCTATGTGGGCCAATCTAGGGTATGTGTGCCCGCCAAAGTTCCGTTGGCTGGTCACCCCCTTGGGAGTTCTATCGAAAACCGCACCCCACTGTTCCAACTCCCTGATCCTATCAGGAGCCTGTTTTGCGTGAATCTGCGCCATCCTCCAGTCACCAAGATATTTCCCTCCCTTCATGGTGTCCCTGAAGTGAGTCTCCCAGGAGTCTCGTGGATCCTTGTTTGCCAGAGCAGCAGCTGCACCTCCTTCAGCCATAACTGTGTGAGCTTTGCCAAGCATCGATTTGCATATCATTGCAACACTCACTCCATTTCTGCTAGCCTCTATTGCAGCTCTGAGACCTGCTCCTCCAGCCCCTATTACGATTACATCAAACTCGTGCTGAGAAACATGCTCTTCCATCATAAACCTCCAATCAGAACATAGTCCGTAAGTCCGAAGTCTTGGCAAATCCAAATGTAGAAGTCTGCAAACATTACCCAGAATAGGCTGAATAGAGCCCAGTCTTTGTGATGCTCGTTAAGCTTTGTTGAGTACTTCCACATTCTGTATTTTATTCTGTTAATCGTCGAGCCTGTCCATTCATTCGCCCCTCCGCCAACCACATGCCTAAATGCATGGCATCCGAAAGTGTAACCCGAAAGTAGAATCACATTCAACAAGAGAATTAGGGAACCAACTGATAATCCAAAGGCATCTCCTGTTTCACCGTGGAAATTTACAGAAAGCCAGAAGTCGTACGTTAGAATTGGCAAGTAAATTACTGCGATATACATGAAGATCCTATGCAGGTTCTGCACAACCAGAATCCCCTTCTCCCCGCTGTATTCGTTCCAAGGCTTCGAAACTGCGCAACCCGTTGGTTGCTGGAAGAATGCACGGTAGTAGGCCTTGCGGTAGTAGTAGCAGGTCGCTCTGAAACCCGCGGGGAAGACTAGTATGAACATGGCAGGACTCATCCACCACAGCTCCTTGGGAATCCAAGAGGACTGAGGGAAAATTAGTGGGCTATAGAGAGGGGAGAGTACATGGCTTCCTTGCTCTATTGACATTGTTTGGCATGCGGATACATCCTTGAATGAATTTGCTGAATCCCAATTCTCGCATGACGATGCCCCGAATTCACTGAAAAATAGAAAATCTGACTCCATGAAACCACGCCAAGTGGCATAGATTATCATGAAACCGAGGTAAGCCGCCATTGCAGTGGGTCCCTTCCACCAATCGTCACTCCTGTCGGTCTTTCCGAAACCCTTCTTCATTGGGAGCTTTACACTTCCTTCCATGCTCCATTACCCCCATGCCTTTGGGCATGGAGACGTGCAATAAGCAATTGCATTCTTAGTACAGCGGAATGTTCTCAATATGCCTAGTTTTGCGTTGTGTATGGTCGGGATTGACATAGAGACTTCCATCTGTCCTAATTGCAATTACATGCCTGGGGCTTGGCTACCGGGAGTTAAGTGCCCAGAATGTGGGGAACCGCTCCTCTAGGCCAGTGAAGCATAGTCTGCTTCCGCCTCTTTGACATGTATCTCGTCCACATCCATTTGGGCCAACTGGAGTTTTCCAGATAACTCGTCGTTTACTGCATGCCAGTATGAGTAAGCCTCGATAACCCAAATTCCTGACTCCCTAGTTCCGTTCCCGCTGTCCTTCACGCCACCAAATGGGAGATGCGCCTCTGCACCCGTGGTGGAGTTGTTTATGCCTGTCATTCCAGCCTTAATCCCCGTCTTAAATCGATATGCTTCAAGCCTGTCATTGGTATAGCAGGCGCTGGATAAACCATATGGAGATGCATTTGCAAGATGGAGAGCGTTTTCGAAATCTTCTGCTTTCACCACAGTAACAACAGGGCCAAATATTTCCTCTTGGAAGCACTGCATGTCTTCTGTAACATCGGCATAAACATGTGGCCACATGTATACTCCCTCAGAAGCGTCACCTCGGAATTCCTCAGGCTTGTTTTCGTTGGTTATCTTGCCCTGCCCCCACAGTTTTGTCGCTCCGTCGGTTTCGCACATCCCCAGATCCCTTAGGAAATCGCTAGCATACTTTTCAGAGAGCATTGGGCCATACAAGACATCATCATTCCTTAGTGAATCTCCGATCTTTGTTTCCTTCACCTTTGCCATGAATTTGTCCATGAAATCATCATAGATGTCTTTGTGAAGTATCAGATTGCCCAGGCTTGTACAACGTTGGCCGGCCGTTCCGAAAGCAGCCCAATAAGCACCTTCTACTGCATTGTCGACATTTGCAGAGGGCATCACAACTAGGGGATTCTTCCCCCCCAACTCTAGAGAGCATGAAACTAGGTTTCTTCCACAGACCTCTCCAATCATCTTTCCAACCGGAGTCGAACCAGTGAAACTGATCTTGTTCACTAGTCCCTCATCTACCGAATCAACCAGGAACTGACCCGCCCCACTTCCTTTACCATGGATCAAATTGACCACTCCGTTTGGGAGGCCTGCTTCATGCATTATCCGAGTAAGCATGAATGACAATAGGGGGGAGTCTTGAGGACTCTTCCAAACGCATGTATTTCCACACATTATTGCAGGAATCATCTTCCAGAAAGGTACTGCTGACGGGAAATTGCTAGCATTAATAATCCCGCATACCCCTAGAGGCCTTCGATAGGTGAACAACTCCTTATCAGGCAATTCAGAGTTCACGGTCTGACCGTATAGCCTCCTCCCCTCCGATTGGAAGAATAGGCATGTATCGATTGCCTCCTGAACTTCTCCAGCGCTCTCTTTCAGGGTCTTTCCTATTTCTCTAGATTCCACTCTGACGATGTCATCTTTGTGCTCCATCAGTAGTCTTCCCATATTCCCAATTATCTGGCCTCTTGTAGGCGCAGGAGTTCTTGACCATCCCGAGAATGCTTCTCTGGCAGAGCTTAGTGCATCGCGAACGTCTTTCTTTGTGGATAGGGGGAATTCGCCAAGGCAATCCTCCAACCATGCTGGGTTCCTGCTTTCGAAGGTCTCTCCATCGCTTGCTGAGCGCAATTCTCCATTGATTATATTGTAACCCCTTACGGTAGGGCTTCCATTGGGGTTTTCTCTGTTCAAAATCTCGAACCCGGTCTCCAGTACGTGTGCCATGTTATACGGCGAATGCCACTTCTGAAATGAATTATGCGCATCGCTATGCTTTGTTCCGATAACCATTTTACCTTGTGGAGAATCCAAGATTGCAGGGTTTAACAACCCCCGACGCACG
>CAZPNT010000126.1:0-3731 GCA_964588055.1 uncultured Candidatus Poseidoniales archaeon
GCTCGAGCCCCTGCACGCTCCGCTCCGCCTCCACGACTGTTGGCAGTTGCGCGTCCTCCGAAGGGATGGGTATGCCTGCTTCCTCCAGTTCGGCCACTATCTCATCCAGAGCCTCACGCTTCTGCTTGATTTGTACGCTGATTTCCTCCAGCCTTCCTGAGATGTTCTGCCTCTCCAGGGATATCCTCTCGAGATGCGCCCGTAGGCTCGCTCTCTCCTCGACAATCTCGTCCCTCTTGTCGTTCAGGGACTTCTGTTCCTCGTCGAACTGCGAGGCCTGCTCCCTCAGCTCTACCAGTTCGGCCTCGGATTCGCCGATCCCGGACTCTAGTTCGGCTATGGCCTGCTTCGCCTTTGATGCAGCGTCCTCGTGAGACTTCACCTGCCTGTTCAGCTCGGCCACCCTTCCGCCGAGCAGCTCGAGTTGTTGGGCCGAGGTGTCTATGGAGGTCTCCGACATCACGCGTGTGCGCTCTGCCTCTGTCCTCGTCCTCTCAGCCTCCCTTAGCTTGTCCGAGAGATGGTCTGGCGTGTGATTCTGCAGTTCCTCTGCTGCTGTGGCTCTCGCCTTCGAGGCACCCTCCATTTCGGCCCTTGCCTTGTCGCAGACTTCGGACAGCAGTGACTTCTCTGCCTCGCAATCCTCGAGTTCCTTGTTGGCCTCCTTCAGCTTGGACTTGATCTCGCGTACGGCTTTTTCTGACCTCTCCATGTCGGCCTTCCAATTCCTCACCCTTACGGAGTGATCGTCGTTGTCTAGGCCGTGAATCCTATCTCTGAGTTCCTGCTGGTTCCTCCTGAGTTCTCGAAGGGCCCCGTCGACGGTTGAGAAAAGCAAATCTGCCTCCTGTACCGCCATCTCCATCCTTTCTATCCCCGAGCTGCCTGCTCCCGAGCCATCGAACCTGGGGCGATCCTTCTTCGAAGAAGAGCCTCCGGTCATTGCCCCGGAGCTCTCTATCACCGAGCCATCGAGTGTGACCATGCGTACCCCTCCCATGTTCTCTCTGGCCACGTCCATAGAGTCCACCACCAGTGTGTTCCTGCCGGCATATCGGACAGCGGTCTCCACGCTGGGGTCGAACTCCAGGAGGTCGTGGACGAATCCTACAACTCCGGGGTTCCTAGCCACTAGGAGGGTTCGGCCCTGCGGCCTTGATACCGAGAGTTTGTTCAGAGGAAGGAAGGTTGCTCTGCCGCCCCCGTTCTTCCGGAGCCACGAGATGCACTTCGATGCAACGTGGTCAGAGGTTACTACGATGCTCCTTAGCCCTCCTCCAAATGCGAATGAGAGGGCCTCCTCGTGAGAGGGGTCCTTTGGAGTGGCCAACTCGCCCAGGGTTCCTAGGATGCCGTGAATCTCGCCGCTCTCCCTGAGTCGGGAAAGGGCTGCAAGGGTATGTGCGGAGCCAGGGGTGCTTGATCTGGCCTCTAGTCTTGCCTTTGACTTCGCCAGTCCCATCTCGGCGTTCCTGAGCTTTGACTCCGCTCTGTCCCTGTCCTCCACTAGGGATCTCTCCTGCTTCTGGAGGCTCATGAGTTCCTTGGCCAGTTCCTCGCGGCTGGTTTCGGGGCTGGACTCCTCCAGATCCTCCCCCAGGAGTGAGTGGTCGTCTCTCTCGAGTTCCGCTGACTCGAATGATTGCTCTATGTCGGCAAGATTTTCAGAGGCTATTTGCGACTTCTGGTTTGCCCTATCGTAATCGAGCTGTGCTTGGGAGAATGCGTTGCTTGCTGATTGCTCCTCCTCTGTTGCCTTTCCGAGTGCCCTATTGAGGTCCCTTCCGTGCTTGTCGCCAGACTGAATGGCCTTCCTGGCCTCTTCTTCTTCCTTTGCGGCCTTCTTCAGGGCCTCATTCGAGTCCGAGACGGCCTGGCGAAGGTCGGAAATTTTCTGCTCTGCCTGAGTACGGGCTGTTTCGGCCCCTTCCCTCTCCTTCTGTAGGATCTGGAGTTCCTCCTCGGACCTCTCGATCATCCTATTGTGATCGCCTATCCTGTCGGCAGCGGTCTCTAGATCTATCTCGTGCTGCCTTATCTTGTCGATTATCTCCTTGGCCTCCCCTCCGAGGACTCCCTCTAGCTCTCTGCCGAGGAGCACCAGTTCCTTGTCGTATTCGTCGAGGGCCATGCTAGACTCGGTCATCTCCTGGGAGATCTGTTTCTCCTTCGAGACGTAGTTGGACCTCTCCTCAGAGAGCAGGGAGACCTCGCCTTGTCTGTTCCTATGCCTGGACTGCTCCAGAGTGAGGCGAGCGAGGTCTGCTTCCCCCTTCAGTTCCTTGAATTTCAGGGCCTGCTCCCTCTCCTTCTCTAGCTCCTTGAGTCGTCCTTTCTGGTCCGCCTCGAAGATGTCGATAGTCTCGATGTTGTTCTCAACGTGCTTTCTTTGCGTGTTGGCCTTCCTGATCTCCTCGTCGTAGGCTGTCACCCCTGCGACCTCCTCGAGGACGCCCCTCCTCTTGTGAGGGGTCATTGTTGCAAGGTTTGTCACGTCGCCCTGTAGGACTATGTTGTAGCCTTCGCCCCTCAATCCTGCTTCGGATAGAATTCTGCGCATCTCGGTGGCAGTGGATGGGTCGTCGTTAATCCTGTACGACGTTACTGGTGACCCCTTTCTGTTCAGGCGAACGGTTCTGGTGAAGGAGACCTCGTCCGAATCCGATCGTAGACGTCTGCGACCACCGACCTCCGGGGCGTTACTGAATACGAGGGTGGCTGACATGTGTTTTGCCGGGCTTCCCGTCTTTCCACCGTTGAAGATTAGCTCAGAAACGTTTGATGCTCGAAGGGAGCGTGTAGACTTGGGCCCTAGGACGAAACCTATTGCGTCTCCGCAGTTTGATTTTCCACTTCCGTTGGGACCGGTGATGGCTGTGAATCCCTCTTCGAAGGGTATGGTTGTCTTGCCACCGAACGACTTGAAGTTCTCTACCTCTATCCTGACTAGATGCATCCCTTCACCTCTGTCACCGGGAAATATTTCGCCGACAACAGCGCCAGTCGTTCCATTTGGGGTTAAGAACATTGAGGCAGTCAGGCGATTTCAGAAGCGATTAGTGTATGCTCGAGAAAAAGCCGCGATTAGCCCTCTCACATGTTCCTTCTGAACTTCCCGCCGCTATCGAAAAGAGCCTGGGTAACCTGGCCCACCGAGCAGTGCTCGACGATTTCCATCATTACCTCGAATAGGTTTCCCCCCTCCCGTGCTGCCTGCTTGAGCCTGGCTAGTCCCTCCTCGGCCTCCTTTGAGTGGGCATCCTTGAACTCGTCGTTCCTGCTGATGACCATCATCTTCTCATTCTCGTCGGATCTTGTGACGTCTATGTCGAAGTCGTCGGCTGAGGGGGTTGCTGAATCCTCATCTGTGAAAGTGTTCACACCGACTATTGGAGTCTCCCCCGTGTGCTTTCTGTGCTCGTAAAGCATCCCCTCATCCTGAATTCTGTTTCGTTGGTAGTTGACTTCCAGGGCTCCCAGAACTCCTCCCCTGCTGTGCATCTCCTCGAATATCCTGAGCACCTTCTCCTCGACCTCATCGGTTAGGTAGTCTGCCACGAATGAGCCCTGAAGGGGGTTCTCATTCCTGAGCCAGCCGTACTCCTTGGCCAGTATTAGTTGGATTGCCATTGCATCCCTGACAGTGTCCTCTGTTGGGGTCCCGAAGGCCTCGTCCCTGCTGTTGGTGTGCAGGCTGTTGGCGTTGTCGGCTAGAGCATAGAGGGCCTGGA
>CAZPNT010000127.1:0-3723 GCA_964588055.1 uncultured Candidatus Poseidoniales archaeon
CCCCTTCGTGGCCATGGGACTGGTTGAAATCCTTCGACCGGCAAAGAAGGTGCCCACCGTCTGGTGGAGCTCCCCAGACCCAATGTCACTGAGGCCAAAACTGTCTACAATGGCAATTCTGGTAATTGGGGAACTTCTCTTTGGTCTCGGTGACTCGCTTCTGATTGCCGCTGGGATTGGGAATACTCCTTGGACTGTATTAGCCGAAGGAATCGCTAACAATTTCGAAATTTTGACTATAGGGGAGGCCACGTTCGTAGTCAGCGTCGCAGTAATGCTTCTTTGGATCCCTATCAAGGAGATCCCCGGAATTGGGACCATCCTGAATGCCATCATCATCGCACTTACAATTCACGTCATGGTACCGATATTGCCTCAGCCAGAGAGTTTCGTCGGCTCCATCCTCATGGCTTCCTCCGGAATCATCCTTGTCGGAATCGGGAGTGCGATGTACTTGACAGCAAATCTGGGGCCTGGTCCCAGAGACGGCTGGATGACCGGCCTGCAGAGAGTCACCGGAGTCCCGATTGGTAGAGTAAGGGTCACCATAGAAGTCTCCGTACTGTTGGTCGGAGTGCTCCTAGGGGGGACCTTCGGAGTCGGAACCATCCTCTTCGCAGCATCCATCGGCCCTGTGGTCGCTTCTTGCCTGTCCATAGCCAGCAGGATTGACTCAATCAGAGAGTAATTATTGCGAGCAATTCACTCAATCGGGAGGTTCATGGAGTATTACGGGCAGGCTCCACCATGGGGGGTCACGGCGTCATTAAGCGATACCGAGAGTTCCTACCTGTTTCACAGGACACCTGCATAATTTCTCTGAATGAGGGAAACACCCCCCTGATTCAGTCACATAACCTCGTCCAGACACTAGGAGGAGGGTTCCGACTTTTCATCAAATATGAGGGACTAAATCCAACGGCCTCCTTCAAAGATAGAGGGATGACCCTTGCCGTCACGAAAGCCGTAGAAAGCGGAGTCAGGGCGATTGTTTGCGCAAGCACAGGGAACACGAGCGCATCAGCAGCAGCCTACGCCTCACGTGCCGGCCTGACTTGCGTAGTCCTAATCCCCGAGGGCAAAATCTCGTATGGAAAAATGGCCCAGGCACTCATTCACGGCGCAAAGACGATTGAAGTCCGGGGAAACTTCGACGAAGCCCTTGAGTTAGTTAGGGAACTGGGACTCAGGGACGACATCGAAATTGTGAACAGCATCAACCCATTCAGGATCCAAGGACAGAAGACCGCCGCATTCGAGGTCTGTGACGTTCTCGGAGGTGCACCCGATATGCACTTCTTGCCAGTTGGCAACGCTGGCAACATAACTTCCTATTGGATGGGTTACAAGGAGTACATGGAGGCCGGGAGGACGGACTCACTACCCATGATGATGGGATGGCAGGCGGAGGGGGCGGCACCAATTGTCAGAGGGGAAATCGTAGACTCCCCCGAGACAGTAGCAACTGCCATCAGAATAGGAAACCCAGCAAGCTGGGAACTCGCTGTCAAAGCCTCGGAAGAGTCCTCGGGAGTAATAGACTACGTCTCAGATGAAGAGATACTGGACGCGCACAGGATGCTCGCCAGGACCGAGGGCGTATTCGTCGAGCCGGCCTCAGCAGCAGGAATTGCAGGCATAGTGAAGAGCAATGCAAGAGGGGAGATACCCCCCGAATCCACTGTGGTCGTAACAGTTACGGGGCACGGGCTCAAGGATCCGGCTATCGCCATCGAGAATTCTGCGACCAGGTCTGTTGTTGTCGAACCAGACCTCGAATCCGTGCTCGATGCAATCGGAATGCGATGAGCATCGTTATTGCTGTCCGGCCAATCCCACACCATGGACGACAAGTTCTCCGAAAGAGCATTTTCCACTAGGGCCGTCTGGTCTGGGACCAACAACTTGGAGGGTTCGGCAATTACGCCAATCTTCACCACCTCTACGTATAGGCTCAATGATTCTAGGTATCGAGATTGGGCTGACGGCGGCCAGCACTCCCTAATCTACAGTCGATGGTCGAGCGTGAACTCTGAGGCGGTGTCCTCCAAGGTAGCAGCACTGGAGGGGGCCGAGGACGGAGAGGCTCTTGCAAGTGGAATGGCAGCGATATCTTCCACTCTCCTCTCTCTCCTTTCGAAGGGCGATCACATGGTGACCTCTCCAGACATCTATGGGGGAACCTACGGACTCCTCACTTCCGAATTCCCAAGGTTCGGCATCGATGTAACTATGGCGGACATCAGGGACCCCTCCTCCTTCGAGGCTGCGATAAATGAGAATACCAAGGTGCTCTACGTCGAGACCATAACCAACCCCTTACTCAAGGTGTGTGACTTGGAGGCAATGTCATCAATCGCTAAGGAGCACGGTTTGATTTCCGTCGTAGACAACACATTCGCAACTCCATGGGCCTGCCGGCCCATTTCCATGGGCTTCGACATCGTCATACACTCTGGAACAAAGTTCCTGAACGGGCACACGGACCTGACAGCAGGAATAGTGGTAGGGAGGGCCGACCTAATCAAGGGGGTCTTCGAGACAAAAACAAAACTTGGCGGAACCGCAGACCCGCATATGTGCTATCTTCTAGAGAGGGGGATGAGGACCCTGCACGCTAGAATGCCAATCCATACCTCAAACTCTTCGGAACTCGCACGAAGACTGGAAGAACACCCGGCAATAACCAGAGTCAACCACCCATCTCTGCCTAGTTACGCCGACTACGAGGTCGCCAAGCGAATAGTCCCTAATGGGACAGGGATGCTATCATTCGCCGTCCGAGGAGGGGACGAAAGCGCCATGCGCTTCGTAAGGGCACTGGAGATCATCTTCGAAGCAACCAGCCTCGGGGGTATCGAGAGCCTAGTTTCGTGCCCCTTCAACACAAGTCACATCTTTGTTCCCGAGGAAGTTAGACTAGAGTCCGGTATCCTACCTGGTTTCGTGAGGATGAGCGTTGGAATAGAGGACGTCGATGACCTATGGTCAGACATCGAACAGGCCCTAGAGGCCAGCCAGTCTTGAACAGGTGCTAAGATGGACACCGCTCTCCTGGTAGCCACTCTCGTCTTCATCATCCCGATGTGCTTCAGCCCAGGCCCAAACAATGTGCTCTGCGCAGCTCACGGCTCGCAACACGGGTTCAAGGCCACTCTGAAACTCATCTCAGGGATGGCCGTGGGGTGGTCCGCTCTGGGCTTGTTCGTAGGAGGGGCTACGGTTTTCATCCAGGAGAATCAGGGGTTCTTTGACATCTTGACCTACGTCGGAGCCGGGTACATTGCCTATCTCTCATACAAGATTGCTACATCTGACACTCTTGAAGAGGGATCTCACGAGGACGAGCGACTAGGCTTCTCTACCGGAGTCGCCATCCAGTTCGTTAATGGAAAGGCATGGATCCACTTCTTGGTCCTGATGACGACATTCGGGGCGCTCTTCGGAACCGGATTCTCTGGAAAGGCCATGCTGGTTATACTGAACGTTATCTTCGGACTCCCGGCTGTCATGACATGGGCAGCCTTTGGCACCGTACTCCGCAGGGCCTTCAGCACTCCCAGTTCTGCCGCCTTGCTCAATCGTGCAATGGGGGCATCTTTGTTCGCTGTCGCTCTGTGGATTGTGGCTCCTTCGGACCTGTATAATGCCCTATTCTCCTGAATTTTTGGTGCAGAGGGCAGGATTCGAACCTGCGAAGCACTACGCACTGGGACCTCATCC
>CAZPNT010000128.1:0-3529 GCA_964588055.1 uncultured Candidatus Poseidoniales archaeon
TCTGGAGACTAACTCCGCAATAGTGGAACCAATACTTGCCGTACCGTTCATAGGGGGTCTTCGGGTCGGCGGGCCGATGACAGCATCCGTTGGTGACCAAGTCACTCCTGGAAACCCCGTTGAAGTCGGGGCAGGAGAGGAGATAGGCGATGGCATCCACATGACCGAAAGGGGCCCCGTAGCGGTCCTATTTGGGAGCCTTGTGAAGAACTCAGGAGTAATCTCAGTGGATTCCTCTGCACCTCCCATCAACTCGCCAAAGATTGGCGACGTAATTATTGGGGAGGTCAATAGGCTGAATGAGAAGACGGCTGAATTGCGAGTTCTCCACATTGAGACCAACGAAGGCGGGCACCGTTCGATCCCAGCTCTGAAACTCTTCGCCGATGTCTACGTCTCAGAGATAGTCGATCGATTCATCCCCTCTGCGGGAGACGGAATGAGAAAGAGGGACATAGTTCGTGCAAGGGTGATAAACGTAGAGCCGATGCTGAAGGCCTCCACCAAGGGCGACCCCGATCTTGGAGTCATATGCGCGTCCTGCCCTGTCTGTGGGGTGGGCCTACTGACGAGCGAAGCAAAGCCAGACTTCAACGTAGAATGCCATCGTTGTGACTATAGCGGATTCAGAGCTCTCTCAAACGGATTCGGATATGGTTTCGAGATACCGTCGTATTCAGACATCCAACGCCTAAATCGCCCTGGGGAGAGGTGGTCTAGTGAGGCCGAGTCCATGCTTGGACATGACGGAGCAAGGCCCTACCTCTCACCGGCCGCAGATCACAGGAGGGGGTGGTCACATGAGATTCCAGACTCCGCCAAGAGGTCACCTTCCTCTAGAGGAAGAGGGGGGAGGTCCCAGAGGGAGATGTTCCCTGCAACTTGCACTCTTTGCGGGACTGATACTAAGGTCCCATTCAAACCCACTCCCGGTAAGCCTCTTAGGTGTCGGGACTGCATGGAAAAGGTCGAATCAGGAAAGGCTAGCAAGGAAGATCTCGCTAAGGAGAGGGAGGTCATGAGAGGCGCTAGATCAAAGGCTCAGAAGGAGTTCGGTGTCAAACTATTCGTAGGTGGCGTGTCTTACGATGCTTCTGAGGACGATCTCAGAGATGCCTTCTCGGTTCACGGGAAGTTGAAGGACGTCCACATGGCTTTGGATAGGGAGACGAAGAAACCCAGGGGATTCGCTTTCGTAACCTTCGCAGATAAGAAAGAAGCCAAGGCGGCTATCAAGGCGATGCACAAGTCCGAGCTCAAAGGGAGGAAGATTTCTGTAGAGGAATCCTCCTCCGGCGGTAGAAGTAAGAGCAAGAGAAGGCGTAGACGATAGCCACATCAAACGTAGAAGTCCGAGGAGGCCTCGTTCTCGCCCATGCTCAGGTAGTCCTCGATGGGACCCTCCTCGCCCATTCTCTCCATCAGCCTTGCAGCTGTCTCTTTGGTGGTGTCCAGATCCAAATCTAGAGTTACCTCGAATGCTTGCTCTATCCATCTGGCCATCCTTTCTGCAGCTAGAACGTCTGAACTCGCCCCAATGGTCTCAGCAATCACCCCTATTGTTGGAACACCCATTGTAGGGGACAAGGAAAGCACCATTCCCGCCACTCCAATCATTCCTGCATGGGGTTGGTCTTTGCTAACCTCAATGTCATCTCGCTCCAAGGATGAACGGACCTCCTTGTCCGAGCAGACTGCGAATATTGAACGCCGTTCTGGCTCAGAGGCAAGTCCTGCTAGCACAAGCAGCCGACTCGTCTCCGCAACATCGGCCAAGTCCAGTATGGCTTCAGCAACTTCGAACTGACCCGCTGCAGTCATTGGCTGCATTACCCCTGTAATCGTGACCAACCTCTCTCCATCCGGGAGCATGGTTGTATTGATATCTAGCCTTGGTGGGCCAATCAAACCCTCCTCGGACAGGGTGGCATGAGGGGGGAAGTCTGGGTGGAGTATCCAACCAATCGTCCTCGAGGGATGCTTTTCTATCAGCGAGTCAATCAGGATCTTTCCAACATTTCCCACTCCGGGCACCGCCTCCAGAATCATGGATTTCTCGGGAAGACGACCCTCTTCCAGCCAGTGTATCTTTGCTCTGCTCAAGAAGAATCATCCTTCCTGGGGCTTGGGAGCGATTTGACCCACTTTTCACTTCCAGCATCCTGCCTCTTTCTCCGTCTAGAGCCCTGCGGGTCCTCAGGAGAGAACTTCAGGGAAGCAGCGGACTCCATCTTCCCCCCGCAGGACTTGCACTTCTCTCCCAAGCCAAATTCCCGGCATTCGATGCATCTTTGGAGCTTGGTTCTTGCCATGATTGGGGATAAGCCCCCCGATTAGGTTCTTGAATTATATTCCCACGGGCCGGAAATCATAGCCTTTCTATGACTATCGACCCTTCCACAGAGTCGATATGACTTGAAGCCGCCTCCTGAGCAGCCTCCCAAGCAGACTCTGCAGAAGGGTAATCGGGAGCCCTAATGTCTACTCTGTAATTCGGAGCCCCGTCATAGTGGCATGTGAGGGTAACTTCGTCTTCGCTCTTGGCGCAATCCTCTGCTGCTTGCAAAGCGCTGCTAATCGCATTAACTCCCTCTGGACCCCACACCTTGATCTCGAACATTCCTCTAATTTCTACGAATGGGGGTATGATATTCTCTATTGCTAGCTCTGTTACTGTGGCTATCCAATCCCCTTCAAAACCCGAATCCTCTAGAGCGCTTTCGTTGATTGCGCACTCCTCAAGGGCCCCGTAAAGGGAACCGAAGGACTCTTTCATCTCTTCAGAGACTTCCATCGTCTCCCCCTCTTTCCAACCTATTCTCTCTGCTGCCACCCTCATTATCTGGGACGCACGCTGCTCATTCTTCCAAGACTGTAGGGTGTCCCTCCTTCTTTCTTCGGAAACTGACTTTATCGAGAGGGTGATGCTGTCCCTTTCCTTTTTTATTCCAATTACTTTGGCTACTAACCTCTGACCCTCTCTGACATGTGCCCTAATGTTCCTAACCCATCCCGTGGCAATTTCTCCGATGAAAACGAATCCTTCCCTGCCGGGATAAGCGTCAAGTCCCAAGTAGGCTCCGTTTTCCTTTACGCTTTTCACAGAGCAAACTACCAATTCCCCTTCTTCGGGCCAGTCATTGGTTTGATCTGTCAAGATTCTGCCTCTCTAGTTCAGAACCTCGACCACCGTGCATCCGGTAAGATTCGCTAACCCACCTGCGGGCTCTGCAAGCGTCGAACCGCAAATTGCGCAAGCCACTATGGTAGAGGACCTGTCGAAAATCGTGGCTTCGCTTCCACAATCCTTGCAACTAACTCTAAGAAACCTGCCTGCCATCCTCTCACCTCAATTGTCAACAAGTTCGAATTTTCTTGCCCTCTTTCCCTTGGGGGAGTGTGCCTTACCAGTTTCCGTGCACCTGTAGACTAGGTTGACTCTCTTTGTCGGCTTCTCTCCAGAAGGCTTCGGACGAGGGAAACCCCTGTACCCGGAAGTCCCCCTCCTGAACCTTCTCTGCCCCCACTT
>CAZPNT010000129.1:0-3514 GCA_964588055.1 uncultured Candidatus Poseidoniales archaeon
CCTCTCGAGAGTACGCAGTATGCTGCCCCTGAGCGGGTGCTCCCACGAGTGCTCGCGAGGCGCGGAGAGCGTGCCGCGGGCGAATGGGACGAATGGGAGTACGGCTGCGAAGCCCGTCGCGCCAGCGGCCATAGCAGTGAGCGAGTCGGCAATCCAGGGATAGGACTCGCGGAGCTGCCTGACCATTGCCATGGCTCGAACCCGCAAATGCAGGCTTTAACCTTGCAGGGTCCGTTGAGTCGTAGATGCTCGTTCAGACGCTGTGCCTGATTACGCGGCCCCTGTGGATCTTCATGTAAGCCACCAGAGGTCCGAGGAGCCGCCCCGCGTCCTTGCCGTGGTCAGTCAGCCGGTAAGTCACCTTCACGGGGCTCGTAGTCTCGACCACTCGGTCGACCAAACCCGTCTCGACGCACTTGGTCAGCTTGTCGGAAAGCGTCCTGGAGGAGATCCCTCGGAGAAGCTTCCTGAGCTCGTTGAACCTACGAGGTCCAGCAACATACAGGCAGCAGAGTATCTCGGTAGTCCATCGAGAGCTGAAGATATCGAAGCTCTCGACTGCAGCATCCACCTCCCAGGGTATGTCAGGCTCGCCTTCGTAGTATGACTCGAAAATCGATCTTATCTCCTTGCCGTCGTTCATCACGGCTGCTATAGCCTCGTTCACTTTCTTGTAGTCCTCATCAGAGATTGACATGGGCTTTGTCGGCATGTTACAATCAAGTATGAACAATGGTATCTAGTGTATAAACAGCACCATAGTGTGATCACCAATACTTGGGCATTAATATCAGTCAGCCTGCTGTTTTTGCTTGTTTAGTGTAAAAAAAGCACTAACTTTAAAGAGGAAAGCGATAATGGACAAATGGTTGGAAGAATGGATGAACGAAGTGATGAATGCCTGGGAAGACAAAGGGGGCCTCTGAATGAGCCTCTTCGAGAGAGTAGTGAGGGCCATGGCGGACTGCCGTGCCCCTCCTTGGGTGGAGTATCCGCGCCGAAGGTGATCGCATGGTGATGACTGGTTTGCAGTCGATATCTGCCTGCCCGAGCTGCGGATCGCCGTGCCTGGTATACAGGGAGTACCTTGCCCCGGACCTTAGGACCACTTCATGCATGACTTGCGGGGTGGTATCACTAACCGCGAGCTAGGAACCCACGTACTCCGGGCGACGTCCCTCTACCAGGGCCGAGAGACCCTCGCGCGCATCATGCGTTGCGAAGATCTCGTCTAGCGCGTCCAGCTCCAGTTGGAGTCCTGCCCCCAGGTCGGTCGAAATGGCCTTTTCCAGCAGATCGCTGGCGAGCCTGACCGCCACTGGGGCCGCTCTGGACAGCGACTTGAGCTGCCTTGCGACGTTGCGGTCATCCGGGTCGAACCCCTCTGGGGCCTCCCCTGACAGGATCGCTCCCATGTTGGCATCGGAGTAGAACGCCTTCGACATGAAGGAGACCGGGTGGCTAGGGTCGGAGGGCCTGCCGGGGTACTTGTCCTCTGGCTTGCCCGCGGATGCGATCTCGCTGACGGTTTCGGAGACCTCGGAGGGGCCTACCAGATGGGTGATGAGTCCCAGGGCCCTTGCGGTCGGGGCATCCATGAAGTTTCCAGCAAGAACCGCGAAGCGGGCTGCCTCTATGCCGCAGACCCTAGTCGCACGCTGGGTGCCCCCAAGCCCGGGGTAGATCCCGATCGAAGTCTCGGGGAACCTGAGCATCGTCTTCTCTGTGCCCACCCTGTAGTCACAGGAGAGCGCCAGCTCGAGCCCCCCTCCCAAGGCAAGGCCAGTGGTCAGTGCGATTGTGGTGTGGGGGGACCCCTCGATCATGTTCAGGACCCTGTGGCCGTCCTTGGTGAACTCCTCGATCTTGTCGAAGGAGTCCTCGCCGATCATGTCAACGAAGAACTTCACGTCTGCACCCGCGACGAATGCCTTCCCGGCGCCCTCTAGTACGATGGTGTTGACGTCTGACCTTGCATTGAGCGCCTCTATGGCCTGTCCGAGCTGGCTCACAACTGTCACATTGAGCGCGTTCATCGCCTCGGGCCTGTTGATCATGACCGTTGCGACGCCCTCGTCGTCGACGTCCACGTCGACGTAGCTGAAGTCGAACGGCTCTGATCTGCCGGAGAACCATTCAGGGACTTCCAGACCTGCCATTCCGGCGTAGTCGAGGGCCATCCTAGACGCCTCGGAGACTCCGATCCTGTTTGCCAGCTCGAATGGGCCCATGGTCCAACGTAGTCCGACCTTGGCCCCCCTGTCAACGTCCTCCATGCTGCAGATGCCCTCCTCGACGATCTGGGCGCATACTGCGAAGGCCTGCCCCATCAGCCTCTCCTTGATCTGTAGGGCTGCGTCCTCGTCGCATTCTCCGTCCTCGCCGATCTCCCACATCTCGCCCTTGTCCACCAGGGCGCGCATGTTGTCGGCGCCCGCGAAGCGAGGCACGGACAGTTGTTCGGACAGGTAGTCGCTGCTGTGCAGGGCGATGGTGGGGCCTGTGAGGTTCATCAGCCCGAACGGGCCCAGGCCGATCCGGAACTCCCTGCATGCCACTGCGTCTATCTGGGCAGCTGTGGCGACGCCCTCGTCAAGGAGCCTACATGCCTCATTGATCCAGGGCACGAAGAAGCGGTTAACCACGAAGCCGGGACGGTCCTTGCAGACGATGATCACCTTGCCCATGGTCTTGCAGTACTGCTCAACTGCCTCCATCGTCTCCTGGGAAGTGGTCTCTGCTGGGATGATCTCCACCAGCCGGTTCTTGGCTGGGTGGTAGAACCAGTGCATCCCGACGAACCTGTCCTTCCTCTCGACCTGCTGGGCGAGCTCGTTCACGGATAGAGAGGACGTGTTGGTCGCCAGTATGGTTTTCTCTCCGCAGGTGCTGTCGAGGCTGGAGAAGATCTCCTGCTTCAGAGAGAAGTCCTCGAAGACGGCCTCGATGACTAGGTCGGTGTCCGCGGAGACGTTCTCGTGTCCGACCACCCCCTTGATCCTGGACTTGATCCCCTCTGCCTGCTCGGGGCGGAAGATCCTCCTCTCGAGTGCCTCCTGGAGGAACTTGTCTATCGTGGCGTGTCCTCTGTCCACCCATTCCTTCTCCCTGTCCACCATCTGGACTGAGAATCCCTCAGTGGCGCTCTTCTGGGCGATGCCTGAGCCCATGTTGCCCGCTCCGATTATCGCGACCGATTGTACCATGGCCGCTCGGATGAAATGTCAGACATAACTGCAACGGAGGGTCGCTCTATCAGCCGCAGAGCAGATCCCATATCCTCCGGGCGTGGGCTTCTGGCCCCAAATCGAGCTCCGATATCCTGGCTCTGCCTCTGGCTGCCCACTCTTCGCGCGTGGCTTGATCGGAAGCCTGCTCCAGTGCGGAGTGCCAGCCCCGTGTGTCCCCCCTGGCAAGGAGTCGTCCGTTCACGCCGTCCACGATGGTGTCCCTGAAACCACCCTCGTCGACGAAGATCGCAGGGGTGCCGACGGAGAATGACTCGATGGGGGTA
>CAZPNT010000130.1:0-3471 GCA_964588055.1 uncultured Candidatus Poseidoniales archaeon
AGGAGATGATCATGAGTGCTGCGCCGGGCCCTGTGATTACATCGCTAACGGTGTGCCAAACGGCAGCACCGGCAATCAGGCCAACCAAGGAAACGGGTAGTGAGAAGAAGAGCAGGTAGTTCCTGAATGGCATTCCAAGACGAAGGAGGGCGATTTCCCAGGTGCTGGCCTTGTCCTCCATCCGGATCCCACCTAGTGATTAATGCCAGTCCAAGTCTCCAGTGCGGAGGCGAACCTGTCCCATCCCTCCTTGTAGTAAACGTCCAGGAGGTCGAACACGTCATCGTAGTGAGTGAGGTCTCTGTCGCACATCCTCTGAATCGCCTCTGTCCTCCTCTGCAGTTCGTCGTAGATGTCCCTCTTGCTCCTGAATCCCATCCTAGGCGCGATCTTGTTCTCCAGCATGTCTGATTGGAACATCCCTCTGAAGTAGACCTCGTCTGCCACTGGGTCCCACTCGAACATGTTCCTGGTCAGAATCCCGTCTGCGGTCTTGTCGAATCCTATCACTTCGCTGACGCCAGTGATCCTCCTGGCTATCCCCCCTCCTGGGGCTTCGACCACTTCCTGGAATATGGCGAAGTTCAGGTTGTCGAAGAATCGCGCTGGGACATTGATCGGGTCACCGGTGAACCTCTGGATTAGCTTGACTATGTTTGATGCGTGGAACGTACCGACCACTGGGTGCCCTGTCTGCATCGCTTGGAAGGCGATTGCCCCCTCCACACCCCTGATCTCTCCGATGATGATGTATCTAGGCCTGGATCTTAGCGCTGCCTTTAGCAGGTCGAACATCTCGACCCGGGAGTCCTCGTTCTTTGAGTCCCTAGTGATAAGCCTCTGCCAGATTGTGTGAGCAACCTTGACCTCGGGCGTGTCCTCTGCGGTGTAAATCTTGACGTTGTGGTCGATGAAGGGAAGGACCGCGTTCAGCGTGGTGGTCTTTCCGGAGGCTGTCTCTCCAGAGACGAGCATGGACATCCCGGATTCCAGTCCGAGCCAGATATATGCGGCCATCTGGGCGGATAGTGTCTTCCACTTGATCAATTGGATTATGGAAATGGTCTCCTCGGCGAACTTCCTGATGGTGAATGATGACCCTTCGATTGAGACGTCGTCGCTGTAGATTATATTGATCCTGGAGCCATCCAGGAGTGCTCCGTCCACTATCGGCTTGCTGTCGGATACTGGCCTCCCTATCCTCTCTGACATCGACCTGAGGTACTTGGTGAGCAGTTCCTGATCCTTGAATGCGATGTTGGAGGTGAGCATAGGGAAGACCTTGTGGTCCATGTTGATCCTGGATAGCCCTATCGAGTGGATGTCTTCCAGCATCTCGTCCGCTAGTAGCGTCTCTAGGGGGCCGTTGTTCACCAGGTCCCTGACTACTACGTACTTGAGTCGGTCGAGTTGTTCCGGTGTGACCTTGATTGGGGCCTCCCCCATCCCTATGAGTTCCCTGGCTTGGTTGACGACTGGGTTTGAGAGTAGCGAAGAAGAAGTGGTGGTTGTCATCTCGTCCATCATCTCGTGAATCATTGCGATGAACTCCGCGTCGTTGTCGAATCGCTCCTTCTGTGGGGCGTCCCTAAGGAGCCTCTCCACGATGCTGTCCCTTATTTCGTCCTCCTCCTCGGTGATCGTCGGCTCGAGACCGAACCAGAAGGTGTTCCCTGCTCCCTCTGCCCCCTCCGGTGGTGAGTATACGTGTGCGAAGCAGGGTGGCTTGGTAGCGTAAATCAGGTTTCGGGGGCTGACGCTCTTAGCATCCCTGTCAAGCGGGCCATAGTAGATCGGCCTCGATCCGTGCTCTGCCTCGAAATCCTCCACCCATTCGCGGATGTGGGGGTACTCGGCCATGAGGCCACCAAGGTCACCCGGCTCGATTGTGAACTCCGGCTCCTTTGGGCCGTCTTCATCGGACTCTTGCTCAGTAACCATTCAATCAACCTCATGCTACCGCGGTGATGTCCACGATGAAACCCATCTCGGGCATGACCTTCCAACCGATCCTCTCGGTAACTGGTCCTGCTGCCCTTAGGAATCTGGTGACGCTGACGGTCCGGACCAACTGCCCTCCGACCACTGCCGTCATCATATCCAGTACGACCTCGGCAGAGTTCTTCATGTCCCTGAGGGTGTTGCCATCCATCTCGTCGGGGTCTATCGTCAGGATCAGAGTTCTACCCTCTGAGGTGAACTTCCTGAGTGTGCGCAACAGCTCCTTGCTGGGCATGTCCTCGGGCATTAGCTCTGAAGCCCTGTCGATTATCACCACATCTGCCTCCTTTGAGGCGGGGGAGTCTAGGAGGTCCAGCAGGCTAACGACTTCCTCCGATGGTTCGGCGATGACGCCGAAGCTGGAAATCAGGTGGAAGGATCCCTCGTCGATCCTCTTGTCCATGTAGTATCCAATGCTGGAAACCTGCTCTAGCCAGCCCCTCGTGGTTAGTTCGGTTGTGAACAGTGAGACTTGGACGTCATTGGCCGTCATTCCGAATGACATGCGCTGTCCGATTATGCTCTTACCTGATCCTATTCCCCCGCAAACCAGCATCAGTGCCCTGTTCGGTATGGCAGTGCCCATGCTCTGCCCGAGGCTGTCCTGGATGACCCCGAACTCGAAATTATCCACGTTAGCTTGTGACAAGTCGTACTTCCTCCGAAACTGTGTATGCCCCGGCGTATCCCGTAGCAGTCGATACAACCGTTATTGTCATTATTACATCATTGGTGCCGGTGTAGCTGAGCGTATCGCTGGTATCATCGACCGTGAACTGAACGATCTGCCCTGTGACCCAGGTCGTAGAACCGTCTGCGACTGATACTGTTAGTGGGGTCCCTTCGATGTAGACCCCTATGGTATCCAGGTCCAATTGCGTTTCGCCTGAATTCTGTAGGTACAGGGTTGCGGTCTTCTCAGTGTCATCCCAAGCCACGTTGCTTGGGTCGTTGACCAGGGATGCCCGGGTTCTGATGTCCTCGGCGCCCTCCTTCCCCCTGTCGTCGATAGCTCGGTCCATGTCATCCCAAGTGTCCAGAAGCACCCCCGAGACGAGGCCGGCGACAATCAAACCGGCACATAGCAGGATGATCTCGGAGGGTCCAGATGCCATAATTAGTGCCTCATGTGGTTGTTACCGTCATCGCGTCGTTGTGGTCATATATAGCAAGGAATGCCCTGTCCGGGTCTTCCCCTATGTCGAATCCGTGGGTAGTGGAGTCAAGTGGGAAGTGATCCGAGGATATCTCCTCCCCGGGGAAGAGGTAAAGGTTGGTTCCCGAGTAGTGGCTGGTGAACGCGAATGGTTTTCCCTGAACCACGTTGGTTGTGTTGGAAAGCGTGATTATGATGTGAGATAGCCTGGCGTTTTCCGAGCCCGTGTTCTTGATCGTAATTGTGTTCTGATCGTGGAGCGGTCCTAGGATGAAGCTAGCCGTCCCGTCACCACATCCACTGATGGTGAGGAA
>CAZPNT010000131.1:0-3440 GCA_964588055.1 uncultured Candidatus Poseidoniales archaeon
TCCTTCCGGCCTTCGGAGCCGGAGACGTGGGTTCGAATCCTGCACGGTCCGCCAAAAAAATTAGTCCCCAGAGGATCTGATGACATCACGGAAGATCTCCCCACTAGGCCTCAGAGTACGCTCTTGGGTCTCGAAGTCGACGTGGTATAGGCCGAAGCGCATCTTGTACCCCTCTGCCCACTCGAAGTTGTCCATAAGCGACCAGTGGTGGTATGATACGACGTCTCTTCCGTCTTTGATGGCCTCCGATATCACCCATAGGTGACGCATCAGGTGCATCGGACGCAGAGAGTCGGTGGAATCGGCTACCCCGTTCTCGGTGATCTCGATCGGAACTCCCAACTCAGATACGAAGTCAATGGCCCTCCTCATCCCCTCGGCATACATCGGATACCCGAACTCGGTGGTAATCTCGTGCTCCCTCTTCGCGAAGGCCAACTCTTCAGTAGATGTAGGCATGAACAGGCCGGTGATGAAGTGAGTGTAGTAGTTCAGGCCTACGAAGTCCAGAGACCCCTTGGCATTAGGAATCCGGGACCCCAGCATCCTGCCTCTGGTCATTGCTCTCCTCCATGCTCCGTTCCAAAGCCATTCCAGTAGCCTGGATACAGGCCAGTCTATCGGGCTCCAGCGGTTTGCCGGGTCGAAAAGAGTCACGTTCTTCGCGATTCCTAATTTGCAATTGGGTCTTCTTTGCTTCAGGCTCTTGTAGACCATAGAGTGAGCTCGCATCATGTTCTTCATCACTCTGAGAGTAAGGATGATGCTCCTCTTTCCAGGGGGGAACTGCCCCAGGGTGTAGCCCATTGCTGAGAAAACGGTGGGTTCGTTGATCGTGCACCAGACTTCCACCCTGTCGGACAAGGCATCGAAGACTCTCTCCGAGTAGGACAGGAAGTCACCTAGGTTGCCCCTGTCTGCGAATCCGCCCTTGTCCTCCCACCAGGATGGGTGGGAGAAGTGATGCAGCGTCGGCATCGGCCTGATTCCCCTGTCTAGGAGATCGTCTACCATGTCGGAGTAGGCTCCCAGCGCCTCATCGTCCCACTGTCCTGGGCTGGGCTCGAGGCGACTCCACTCTATCGAGAATCTGTATGAGGTCACTCCGATTTCGGATAGGAGACCGAAGTCGTCCCTCCAGCGGTTCCAATGGTCGCATGCCTCGCCGCTCTGCTCCTTCCCGGTCCTATCCTCGAAGTCGGTCCAGTTGTTGCTCTGGTTGCCCTCGATCTGGTGTGCTGCGGTAGCCGTCCCCCAGATGAAGCCCTCTGGGAATGACAAATCGCTGGTTTCTATCTCGTCCCAGTTGTAGTGGGGCTCTGGGAAAGCCCTCCTCCTGTAGGAGATCAAGCCGATCTTGAAAACTACGAAGATGGCGAATCCTGCAAGGAGGATTTTCCACACTACCTCGTCCATGGCCCCTGCAGGGAAACCCACGTATTGGAATTTCTTCTACTCCCTTCCATCGGTTACGAAGCCTTTCCACCTTCTCATGTAGTCGACGAATACCTGGCTTAGGCCTTGGGACCTCAGGTACTCGGGGGTGAAAGGGGGTCTTTCGGGGGTGTAACCCTCGTCATTCAGATTGGTTGCCCATTCGGAGTGTGCTATGCCCACTCTTGCCACGCCTACCATGTCGGCCCCCTCGTCCATGACGAACTGTGCATCCGAAGCGTCCCAGACCGAGCCGGTTGAGATTATCGGCATCCTATCCCCAAGCTCCTCTCTGAACCTGCGCGTTATTGTCCGAGGGTCTTCCTCTCCCTCTGGCCCCTTGAATGCGTCCCAGCACGAGATGTGGATAATGTCAACGCCCCACCCGACCATCATCTTGGCCAACTCAATGCTTTCCGCGAGTGTGACTCCCACATCATGCTCGGGTGAGATCCTCACGGAGACCAGGAAGCCATCGGAGGTTCTACTCCTGACTTCCTTGAGCACCTCCCTCAGGAACAGGGATCGACCCTCCAGTCCCCCACCCCAGCGATCATCCCTCCTGTTGGTCCTGGATCCTAGGAACTGGCAGATGAGGTAGCCATGCGCCCCATGAACCTCGATCCCGTCGAATCCGGATTTCTCGCACCTCTCCGCCGCCTCTCCGAACGAGGATGCCAAATCGAGTATCTCATCCTCGGATAGCGCCCTGCACTCTTCTTCGACGCCCTTCTCGAGGTTCTTGCTAGCCGAAATGGGTTGCAAGCCAGTTAGGCTGCGAGGTGCCCGAAGGCCACCGTGGAAAATCTGGACCAGGCTCAGGGCCCCCCTCTCCCTGATCCCCGTGGCCAGCTCCTCTAGCCTGGGTATGTGGTGATCCCCCCATACTCCCATCTCCCCTTCCCATGACTTGCCGCTGGGGTGTACGTGGCTTGCTGCAGTGGTCACTATCCCGAAACCCCCTTCGGCTCGCCTAAGCAGCCATCCTATCTCCTCGTCCGAGAGAGTCCCGTCCTCATGGGACTGCTTGTTGGTCATCGCGGCTAGCACGGTCCTGTTGCGTACGCTGATGTCGGTTCCGGGAATGTTCCACTCTGCAGTGATCGAGCCACCCATGGCCTCACCCACACGGCCCTGAGGGCCCTCGCCTATCGGCGAGGACCGCTCAGTCCTTGCGTCTTCCAGCGACTAGTATCGCTGCTCCCAGCACTGATGCTAGGCCTGTGATAGCTGTGAAACCTGGTAGGATTCCGCCACTGTCGCCGTCGTCAACGGAGTCCACTGGGTCGTCCGGGATGCCGTCGCCGTCAGCGTCGTCGTCAGCGTTGTCTCCGATACCGTCGTCGTCTGTGTCCTTGGTCTCACTGGGGTCGTTCGGGAACGCGTCGGCGTTGTTGCCAACCCCGTCCCCGTCAGAATCGACCTTCTCGCTGGGGTCGTTCGGGAAGGCGTCCGAGTTGTCACCCGCACCGTCTCCGTCCGTGTCCCTGCTCTCGTATGGATCGGTCATGAACGCGTCCGAGTTGTCTCCGACTCCGTCTCCGTCGTAGTCGCTCCACTCGCCGGCATCGTTCGGGAAGGCGTCCGTGTTGTCCCCGTAGCCGTCTCCGTCTGTGTCCGAGCTCTCGTTCGGGTTCCTTGGGAACGCGTCCGAGGTATCTGGCGTGCCGTCGTCGTCGTCGTCCGTGTCAGCGTTGTCCCCGATCCCGTCTCCGTCCGTGTCCACGTACTCGCTGGCGTCATTCGGGAACATGTCCTCGGAGTCTCCGACACCGTCCCCGTCCGAGTCGGTCGTCTCGCCGCTGTCCAGCGGGAAGTCGTCGAAGTCGTTGTCTATTCCATCTCCGTCTGCGTCCTCGTCCTCGTTGTCGCCAACCCCGTCGCCGTCAGTGTCGGTCGTCTCGTTGGAATCCTCGGGGAAGTCGTCAGAGTTGTCGCCAACGCCGTCGCCGTCAGTGTCGGTCGTCTCGTTCGCGTCGAAGGGGAAGTCGTCCTCGTCGTCGTTG
>CAZPNT010000132.1:0-3427 GCA_964588055.1 uncultured Candidatus Poseidoniales archaeon
ATCTTTGTCATCCCTATCAATTCCCATGTGAGTGAATAATTCCTTGCCAATTCTTTGGGATCTTGGCAGTAAATCCTTGTGATATCCTTTGAGGATCAACCAATTGCTAGTGGGCAAACCTTTCCTACGAATTAGAGCCTTAATTTTCCCAATAATCCCCTCTCCTTGTCCTGTTTTTACCAACTCAAATCGACTTAGAAATTCCGAAGACAAACGGTCCCTGACCTCGCCTTTTGCTACTGCTACCACGAACGGGCGGGTGTTGCTCCAACTCGGTGAAGTCAGGCCGGCAGCGATTATCTCCTCGATTACATCATCTGGGACCGGAGTTTGGAGAAAGTCCCGAGTTGATCTCCTAGAAGCAGCGAAATCGCTGAAATTTCCAACATCGAACCCTCCTCCCATAATTCCACTAAATGAGGTTGTTATTTCATATGTGGTTTTGCTAAGTCACGCAGTCATATTCGGCCCTTCTAGAGGTTCTCGATGGGTCACTATGGACTCCTGCCGAGCTCCTTTGAGCGATTCCTCGCCGCGAGGATAGCTTCCACTACTAGTTTGGTGTAATCGTTCTCTTCGAGATGGGAGATCGCGGCATCGGTAGTACCTCCACGTGATGTCACGGCCTCACGGAGGGAACTCGGATCGAGGTCAGATTCGATTGCGAGAAGGGCGGATCCAAAGACCGTCTGCAGGACTAGACGTTCGGCCATCTCTGACGACATCCCCATCTCAACTCCGCTCTCAATCATCGCCTCCATCGTATGGAAAACGTATGCTGGACCAGTTCCGCTAAGTGCAGTGACCGGATCCATCAACTTCTCAGGCGCCTTTAGGCAGACACCCACGGAACCCAGTACCTCCTCGACTCGCCCAAAGTCCAACTCCGTGGAATGAGAACCTCCACAGAGCACGCTAATCCCCTCGCCAACTAGGGCAGGTAGGTTCGGCATTACTCGAATCACAGAGGGCTTGCCTCCAAGGCTTGCTTCGATCGACTCGGTGGTCACCCCGGCCGCGATGCTCATGATGGTCTGATCCGAACTAATTGAGCCGGAAATCCCGTTCAGAAGGGCAGAGAGGTTCTGCGGCTTTGCGGCGAGAACGACGAGGTCCGCCGAAGAAGCGACCTGCATCGCATCGCCCCCATCCGACACACCGAGATCTTCACACAGAACGTCCACTCTGCCCTGATCTAGATCACAGACGACGACAGACTGCGAGGGAAGGGTCTCCTGTTCGACAATTCCGCGAACTAGCGCAGCGCCCATGTTGCCCACGCCGATCACACCTACTGCAAACCTCCTCTCTTGAGCCACGAGCATTTTGGGACGGGCATCTTATTTCACCCTGACTAAATGGCTCTAGTTGCTCCTCTGGATCATTGTGCCCATGCAATGTGGTTGCGAGCCAATAATAACGCAGCTTGCCAAGCGAGAGCCATGGAGGAGTCAATCGGTGCCTTGATGGTTCTTCTTGGAGCCTACCTCTTCTGGGAACCAAGCTATGGTAGGAAACCGGATCCCAAGGCTAGAAAACCTCCAAGAAAACCCGGGCTTTCTGGAGATGTGAAAGGTGCGATGTTGGCCTCAGTAAGGCCGAACATCATCCCTAGGAGGGGCCTCAGAATCTACAGGGCCTTCGGAGTCGTCGGGGCTCTACTTGGTCTGCTAGTGGCAACTGAATTGGCGATTCCGGCTTTAGAATCTCCAGGTGGCTTATTGACGTCGAAGCAGATTTCCCCTGACGCAGTTAAGATTGCGTGCGTAGCTCTAGGATTCTTTTTTGGCTACACGTTACCAAAGGTCGCTGAGAACTACATAGTGGTGGGGGGGCCACCTCTCACGGTTGTTCTTGGCTATGAATACCTGGTTTACGAGAGGGGAATAGACCCGCAAGAAGTTTTTTCGCAAGTCCCAATAATCTCAGAAATTTCCCATCCCACACTTTCCAGCCTTCTCCTGGTCTCGACGACTTTCCTGAGCTTGACCTTCAGGATGTACTTGAGGCAGGTTGTACCCATCTTCATGTCAGGTTTGCTATCTGGTGGCCTGATAGGCAATGGGGGGGCGATTCTTCATTCGAGATCCTTCCCCGAGTCCTCCACTGAAATAGAGTTGCATTTCTCAGCTATAGTAGCATTGTCCAGCATCGGCTTACAGATGTACGTCAAGTATTACGGAAGGGACAGGAGCATCAAGAAGGATAGGTCGAAGGCAAGAGAAAAGAGAATGAGCGAAGGCAAAAAGACAGGCGATGTTCTGATTTTGAGGTGCCCTTCCTGCTCGGAAGAGTCCCCTCACAAGATCGTGAACCGGAAAGAGGGGGTCAAGGGTTTCGAGATCCTCGTCAATTGCAGAGGCCTGAATCAGTTCGACGAGGTATGTAATTTCCATCACACCGTAATCGAGGTTCTGCCTACAGGCCCGTAGTGCGGCAATGTTCCTCACGATTGGAGTTAGTTACCCTACAAAACTGAATACTTGGGCTGAAATCATAATCGCTGCCACTACCAAGAACATCGGTCTTAGCAGCGAGTACCCATATTTCAGCACGTATCCGGGCGCTAGGAAACCTCCGATCATATTCGCTAAAGCGAATGGTATTGCAACTTCATAGTTCACAGATGCAGCCATAGCAAAAACCGCAAAAGAACCAATGTTGCCTCCAAAATTCAGAATCCTACCTGTGGCAGCCGCCCTATCCATCCCAAAACCTGCTCCTTTGATGTAACCCGCCATCAACATACTCCCAGTCCCAGGTCCGAGAAATCCTTCGTAGAATCCCAGTCCGGTACCCATGCCTACGGTTACCGGAATTACTCTATTTTCCCTAATCTCTTCCTCCCTTCCAAATTGGGGATTTAACAAGACATAGAGAAACAATGCAGAGAGAACTATGATTACAATTCCAAGCACGATATCCGCGCTAATTGATAGTACCACCTTGGCCCCGATTATAGAGAATAGAATCATCAAAACCCAGCCAACAAAGGCTGCCTTTCTTGGAACAATCTCACTTTGCAGATACTTCACGCTCGCGATTGCCGCCGCTGCCGCTGATGCAAATTTGTTTGTCCCCAAGGCAACGTGTGGTGGCAATCCCGCACTAATCATCGCCGGGAGGCGCAGTAATCCCCCCCCTCCTACTGCGCTATCTACAAATCCTGCGAATACTCCGACCATCATCAGAAGTACGAATACTTCCGTATCCACGATGTTATCCGGAGTTCTCGGGATATCAGATTTGCAGTCAGGCCGTTACTGAATTGTAGGAACTATCGCTGCTTGGCTCGCTTCCTGGCCGCCTTTCGCCTTCGGAGCTTCTTCTTTCTCCACTTCCATCGCTGCTTCCCTTGCTTCTTCCAAGCTCGGGAACCTCTCTTCATTAGCGAATCATCCTCCAGTTGTCGAGTCCTTCCGACCTG
>CAZPNT010000133.1:0-3403 GCA_964588055.1 uncultured Candidatus Poseidoniales archaeon
AGCATCTGATTTGTAATCAGACGGCCGGGGGTTCGAATCCCTCCTGGGGCTCCAATTTTCTTTTGGACGAGAGTTTATCATCAAATGTAACGAAGAACAGAGGCATTTTTCAATATTGATGGGTTCCCGACATTCGTGGCACTGGAATGCAATATAGACTCTAGGGGGAAGGCGTTTCGCCTGAAGTATGGTTTTCTGGGAGTAATCGGTGGGTTTGTCCTGGCATTAGCACTATTTTTTGCGAACATAGATCTCGGTTTGGCCTGGCTAATTCCAGCGGGACTAGTGGGTGGTGGCTCATTTTCCATATTCGAAGGATGGTCCGGGTGGTGTGCGGCTAGAGCACTAGGTTTCCGGACCTCGATTTGAGCCAATCGTCAAATGCCAAGCGACTTTCGAGTCAATGTGGGCGCACGTGTTGTGGATGGGAAAGCCCTTGGATTGCAAATCCAAGAGTGTGTCTCGAAGGGTGTTTCTTCATTGAAGAAGCGAGGAATAGACCCCCATTTGGCAGTAATAATTGCGGGAGAAGACCCAGCAAGCCATGTGTATGTTAGGAACAAAGAGCGAGCTTGTGAAAGATGTGGAATAATCAGCACAAGGATCGACATGCCAGAAAGCTCTGACTTAGGAGAAATTCTAGAAGTAGTGAGTCAGCTGAATGAAGACTCCGGCATTCACGGAATACTAGTTCAGAGCCCGGCTCCAGAAGGGGTTGATGAGTTGGCCATCGCATCATCCATATTGCCGGAAAAGGATGTGGATGGATTCAATCCGGTCAACCTTGGCAAACTGGTACAGGGAAGGGCTAGTGGACTAATGCCCTGTACGCCGTCCGGGGTAATTCGAATTCTCGAATCTACCGGAGTAGAAATTGGAGGTTCGAGGGCCGTAGTCCTGGGTCGTTCCAGAATAGTTGGGATGCCAATGGCCCTAATGCTTGCGCAGAGGGGTTGTGATGCTACTGTTACCATAGTACATTCTAAGACGGAGGATATTGATTCGGTGTGCAATGAGGCGGACATCCTAGTTGCTGCGGTTGGTAGGCCCCATATGGTGAAGAGAAATTGGGTGAAGCCAGGGGCATTCGTGGTTGACGTCGGAATCTCACGTGTAGATGGGGGCCTAGCAGGGGATGTTTCTCCCGATGTTTCGGGGATTGCAGGTTGGATTACCCCCGTCCCAGGGGGAGTCGGGCCGATGACCATAGCGATGTTGATGGAAAACACATTGAGAGCTGCAGAGATGCAGTTGTATTAGTCGAAAATCCCCATCTCGAACTTTGCGTCCTCCGAAGAGTGTATCCTAGGGTCCCATGGAGGGGAGAAAGTCAGGTTCACGTGGGCACTTTCTATTCCTTCGGTAGCCAGTGCGGCCCTATGCACTGCGGCCATCAACTCAGGGGCAACTGGGCAACCCGGGCTAGTTAGTGTCATTTCTACCTCCACGTGATTCGAATCGATGTCCACGGAGTAAATAAGACCCAAATCGGTGACTTTCAGTTTGAGTTCTGGGTCCTCTACGCTAGATAGAGAGTCCATAACATCAGATTCGGTGGCCAAACTAAGTCCCTCCTAAAGCAATGATGCCTCGTCTTTTACCCTCTTGAACATATTCAGAAAACCGTTTGCCCTGCTTGGGGTTAGTGATGACCGAATGCCCATCGAGTCTGCGAATTCTGGGGACATCGCTGCGACATAGGAAGGCGCCATCCCATTAACCGCGATGGCAGTTATAGCCATCAGCCCCTGTACTATCTGTGCGTCTGCCCCTCCTCTAAGCATGAAGTTGCCCTCATCGTCCAAAACACATGAGACATGGGCCCGCGACTGGCACCCATGGACTTGGTTTGCATCGTTCCACTCTTCCGGAGGAAGCGGAGACGGGTGCATTTTTGCATATTGAAAAAGAAGTTCGTACCTCTCCATAGAGTCGAAGCATGAGGAGAACTCCTCGACAATCGGGTCTAGCTGCTCCGGCCACTTCCTTTCATCGTCCACGATGAGCCGTCAGGAGCATTCAACTTGAAATTGCTCATCACTTGTCGGAAAACCTATCGACAACATACCTCAGATGTTCGACAAATGCTTCTGCCTCCTCCATGGTGTTGTAAAGCCAGAATGAGGCCCTATTTGTGGAAGGTACGCCGAGTGCGTCCATTAATGGCTGTGCACAGTGATGCCCGGTCCTGACTGCGAAGCCTCCCTCGTCCAATAGAAGAGCGAGGTCCTGTGACTGAATTGATTCATGAAGGAAAGAGACGGCTCCACTGCTATCTTCTCTGCTTGGATCGCCATAGACAGTTATTCCCTCTATCTCGGATATCTGCCCAGCAGTCCAAGAAGCGATCCTATTGATGTGAGAATGTACCTCTTTCATGTCATATCCGCCTAGCCATTCAACTGCAGCACCCCAACCTATTGCTTCGGCGATCCTCGGAGTTCCTGTTTCCAACATTGCATGGCCCTCCTGGAATGTAGAGCCTTCCACGCTCACGGTCTTGATCATCGAACCTCCAGTCATGAAGGGAGCCATCTGACTCATGGCATCCTTCTTCACCAAGAGGCAGCCTATGCCGGTTGGTCCGCCCATCTTGTGAGCGGATATCGCGACGAAGTCTACTCCTGAATCATCGAATCTGATTCTCTCATGAGGAGCTCCTTGTGCACAATCCAGTAGAACTCTTGCCCCTTGAGAATGAGAGAGTTCTACGATTCTCTCTATGGGGTTCCTGATTCCAAGAACATTGCTAGTATGGACGACGCAGACAAGAGAGGCTCCGTTGACTGCTACCTCGAATGCTTCCATGTCCAAGGTGAACGAATTAGTATCAATTGGCACATACCGAACTTCGACTCCCTTCTCCTTGGATAGTTGCTGCCAGGGAACTATGTCTGCATGGTGCTCCATCTCTGTTAGAACGATTACGTCCTCACTAGAGAGGTTCTCCCTAGCCCAGGCGTAGGAAACCAGATTGATTGCTTCGGTAGCACCGCTTGTATAGACCATCTGTTCTGGAGAAGTCCCGAAGTAGGAGGAAATCGACATCCTGGCTCCCTCGAGGGCCGTTGTTGCCTCATCGGCCAAAGTATGATTTGCCCGATGCGCATTTGAGTTGTATTCGGAGTAGAATTCCGACATTGCGTCGATGACACACTGGGGTTTCTGGGAAGTAGCGGCATTGTCGAAGTATACCAGTTGCTTCCCATTCGGCAGTTTCCTGTCGAGAATAGGGAAATCTTCCCTAATCGATTCTACGTCCAATGGCATGTCATCAACTGACTGGCCCAGAAGGTCGTGAGTTTTGAATTCGTGTGTAGAATTTCTAAACCAATGGTGAAATCGTTCTTGGTGCTCCTGCCGGGATTTGAACCCGGGTCGCCGGGATGAAAACCCGGAATGA
>CAZPNT010000134.1:0-3283 GCA_964588055.1 uncultured Candidatus Poseidoniales archaeon
CGAAGGAGCGGGTCTTGTCTATGTAGGAAAGGACCAGACGGGGGAACGTTGCGAGATAATGGAGCTTGATGATCATCCGTATTTCGTTGGAACACAGTACCATCCAGAATTCAAATCCAGACCGGATCGTCCTAGCCCTCCATTCCTGGGCCTTCTAATGGCCGCCTCGGGGATGGAAATCTAATCAACTGACACAGGTAGAATCCGTGTTGTTCTGTATCCCTGGAGAACCTTCATGTATCTCATTGAGGCGAATTTCTCGTCCAAGCCCTCGTCTCCCGTCTCAATCCTAAGTTTCCTCACACTGAGTAGCTTTGCCGGGGTCAGTACACCCAGGATGTTTTCTATTCCGATCGAGACCAGGACCTCGGGTGAGAGTTGCAGGTTCCCCCTGCCGATGAGGAATCCCTGACCCCCCATGGGAGACAGAAGAAGTGTTGTCGGACCATCATGCGATTCCAAGACTGAGAGAATCCGAGATTCGTCCAGATCAGTTCCTACTTGTTCCCTACCTATAGTGGCGTCAATTCCAAGAGTGGTCAATTCGAACCCGATGTTTTCTCCAATTGCTCTCAAGGTCCCTCCCGACCCCCAGATGATTAGCTCACCTTCTCTAACTATTGACTCCCCTATGTGATCGGAAAGTCCGATGATTATGTCGTCCTCTGACTCGGTCTGAACCAGTTCCTTTGATCCTTGCATCCATCTAGGGGAGTTTGGAGAGAAGGCCTCGGCGTAGAGTCTGACGACCCAGCTTCCCTGCCTGTATAGATCCTCATCTAGGTCTAATACTTCTGTGCTGGAAACCAATAGGTCTCCGTTGATCCATGCGGATAAGACCTCTGCAGCCCCCTTTGGAGAGCTGGCGAAGCAACCAGAGTGCATCTTCACCCCAGAGGGGACTCCTATCACTGGGAGCGCAGAGGAGTTTTCCTTAGCTAGGGTGGAAACAATGTCTCGAGTAGTTCCATCGCCACCAGAGTAGACAAGCAATTGAATTCCAGAACCAATTAGCTCTCTCACTGCATCCTCTGTATCGGATGCGGAAGTAGTACCTATTGATTGGTGAATTTCGACAACGTCCGCCTCCTCCATTTCACTTGGAATCCAATCAGTGCCCATCCTTCCTTGGCTAGTTACCCATTCCAACTCGTCCTGATCCCCCCTGTGGATTCGGAAGAAATACTCCAGCATCGACTTTAACCTGGGCCCTGACCTGTCCTCTGCCCCCTTGGACCTGGCCAATTCTGCCTGACCGTCCGACCCTTTCAGACCTAACCTCCCACCAAGTCCGGCATCGGGGTTTGCAAGTAGGCCTATGCGCACCATGCATACCCCAGAGGGAACGTGTTCTTATCGGTTCACGCTCGGGGTACAATTCAATGAGAGTCGTTGTAGCGCTTGGTGGGAATGCTCTCCTAAAGAGGGGGGAGGAGCCGACAACGGAGAATCAGAGGAGGAATGTCAGGGAGGCATGCAAGGCACTTGCACCTCTCGCCGAGGAACACCAATTGGTAATCACACATGGAAACGGGCCACAAGTTGGACTCCTGGCACTACAATCTGCATCATACGAGGAAGTTGAGGAGTACCCCCTAGATGTCCTAGGTGCACAGACTGAGGGGATGTTGGGGTACTACATAGAGCAGGAGCTTGGAAACTTGATGCCAACTGAGAGCTCCTTCGCGACAATCCTAACCATGGTAGAGGTAGATCCGGATGACCCTGCTTTCGATAACCCCTCTAAGCCTATTGGCCCCGTTTACAGTGAGGAAGAGGCTAGAATAATCTCGAAAGAGAAGGGTTGGTCGATTGCTATGGATGGAAGTGGCTGGAGGAGAGTTGTTCCCTCTCCAGAGCCCCATAGGATATTCGAGTTGCGTCCGATTCACTGGCTACTAGAGAAGGGGGCGGTGGTGATTTGCGCCGGTGGTGGCGGGATACCTACCGCATACAACTCAGAGGGAGCCTTGGAAGGAGTGGAAGTGGTCATTGACAAGGACAAGGCCAGTGCCTTATTGGCCAGGCAGTTGGGATCAAGGCTTCTGATTCTTGCAACCGATGCTGACGGAGTTTACCGCGACTGGGGTACTGATAGTCAGGAGTTGATATTACGCACCACTCCAGATGAGATGTCGATGATGGATTTTGAGTCGGGATCGATGGGCCCGAAAGTAGAGGCGGCTTGCGACTTCGTTCTGAGGACTGGCGAGCGTGCGGTAATTGGTGCATTGGCGGACATTACAAAGATGGTCGAGGGTAAGGCGGGAACCCAATTCACCATAGAATGAGTGCGATAGTCACAATTTGTGGCCAAGCCCTTCATATCAGCGAGCCGTAGGCGTAGCCGACGAGGGTTACCAGTGAGCATGATTTCCGTTGAAGTTGGAGAAGGTGAGACTCACGAGTATGCGACAGGGATTAGCGCTGGGGAGGTAATCAAAAACGTCCACGGAAGGAAGTCAGGAGCAGTAGCGGCTTTGGTAAACGGAGAAGAGAAGGACATGTCCTTCATTCTCGATGAGAATTGCAAGGTTGATCCGATATTGGGAGATTCTGAACGAGGACTGTACATTCTCAGGCATAGTTGCGCACACCTTCTGGCCCAAGCAGTGACTCAGCTATATCCAGATGCCAAACCTACAATCGGACCACCTATCGAACACGGATTCTACTATGACTTCCACATGGACCCCATTGGCGATGAAGGTCTACGTGAAATCGAGAAGAGGATGAGGGACCTGGTAAAGCAGAACATTCCAATTCAAAGAGAGGACCTTGACAATGAGTCACTTAGGGAATTATTCTCATCTAACCCGTTCAAATTGGAGATAATGGACGATAAAATTGGCCATGACGTCGGATCATCCGCTTACCGTCAAGGAGATTTCATAGATCTATGCAGAGGTCCTCACGTTTCTCTGACATCACAATTGAGGTGGTTCAAACTAACTAGCACTAGCCAGGCCTACTGGAGGGCGGACAAGGACAGAGAGTCTCTGGTTAGAATCTACGGGATGTGCTATTCTTCCAAAAATGGTCTAAGGGAGAGGGAGAGGCAGATAGAGGAGGCTGCCAAGAGAGACCACAAGAAGATCGGTAAGGAGATGGACCTCTACATGATCGACGAACTAATAGGAAAGGGGCTCCCAGTCTGGCTTCCCAATGGAGAGGTGCTGAAGTCCGAGATAGAGAAGTTCGCAATCGAGACTGAGGAGGCATACGGATACGTCAGAGTTACCACTCCCGTTCTTGGAAAGAAGGAGCTGTTCGAAACAAGCGG
>CAZPNT010000135.1:0-3265 GCA_964588055.1 uncultured Candidatus Poseidoniales archaeon
GTGGCAGATGAAGGAGAAGAGTTCGATTATGACCCGCACAGCTGGCTGGACCCTCTTTCCTACAAGGCTCAGGTCGGTGTTGTTCTAGATGCCCTAATCGCAGCATTCCCCAGCGGTGAGGACGCATTCACTGAGAATGCCGCGGCGTACATGGCACAATTGGATTCGCTCCACTACGACTTCGACTCGGCATTCGGATCGACGAACACCTGCACTGGGACCTCGATTGCTGCGAATCACAACGCCTATGCCTACATGGCAGAAAGATACGATTTGGAATTTGTAACGGTCCACGGACTTGATCCGGAAGGAGAGCCCACAGCAGCAGACATTCTGGAGGTAATTGAGCGAATCGAGGAAGAGGGGATCACAGTATTCTTCGTCGAGGAGTACACCTCTGAAGCTGCAGTTGCAGCAATCGTGGAACAGACGAATGGCATTGAGATCAAAACTCTCTACACGATGGAACTGCAACCCAGTGATAGCGAAGACGATTATATCTCGATGATGAGGAAGAACCTTGAGGGCCTGAAATCAGGACTAGGATGCTAGGGAGTGGTGAAGAAGGTCACTCTTCAAAGAGGGATCTGGCTCGACTTGTTTCGAGGAGTTTTGCTCGGAGGATGGAGGAGTTGAGTTCTGCCAAAAAGGAGAGGGGCTCAGCCCCCATCCTACAGGTCAATAACCTATCAGTTGCGCGTTCTGGAAAGGTAGTAGTCCAAGATGTAAATCTAGAGATCAGGGAGGGTGAATTCGTCGGTTTAGTCGGTCCGAATGGAAGCGGCAAAACCACACTCCTGCTAACCATCCTAGGGCTTCTGGATCCTGTTCCGATAATGGGTGGCAACGTCAGGGTTTACGGAAAGAGTGGTTTCTCTAAGACGGATCTTGGGAGAATTGGATGGGTGCCACAAGCGGCTGCGAACCTACCACGTCACATCCGAATCACTGTGAGGGAACTGGTTAGATTGGGTACACTGAACGTTCAGAACATGTTCAAGCTCGGAGACTCCAGTCGGAGAGCAAGTGTAGACAGGTCGTTGAAAATGGTCGGGCTGTTAGATGAGGCAGATACAGACGTATCTCAACTATCAGGAGGTCAACTCCAACGTACAGTCATCGCTAGAGCCCTAGCATCAGAAGCCGATTTCCTGCTTCTAGATGAGCCTCTTGTGGGGGTCGATCTACCTTCTCGAAATTCTCTACTTAAGTTGTTAGATGACCTCTGTCACGAAGAAAATAAGACGGTGCTGATGGTTTCTCACGATTTAACCACCATAACCCAGGCAGCTCATCGAATAATCTACCTTGAAGGGAGTGTGAGATTCGATGGACCATCAGAGGAGATACCGGACTTTTCCTCTCTCGCTAGCTTGAGGGGGATTCAACATGTCCACGACGACAAACACTCCAGTCATGGGCACCAACACTAGTATGAGGGGTATGTAAATGGGAATCGGCTCTATACTAATGTCGCAAATATCTCCAATAATGGAGCGAATTGCAACCTATGTTCCGGGAGAAATATTTCCCTCCTTCTTCACTGTACCACTTTTCCAAAATGCGTTTGTTGCTGCTTTATTGGTTACGGTGGTGGCCGCATATCTGGGCTCTTTCCTGTTGATTAGGAATCTTGCATTAATCGGGGACGGTATCGCCCATGTTGCGTTCGGTGGAGTTGCAGTCGGTCTCGTTCTTGGCTCGGTCTCCCCTCTTTGGTTTGCATTGATATTCAGCGTCATTTCATCGATACTAATTCACGAGATGCAAATCAGGGAGATACTGACTGGAGATGCATCTATTGCAATATTCTTGACTGGAGTGCTTGCATTGGGGCTGGTGGTCCTATCTGTATGGGGGGGAGGGGTCACAGCTGATGTCGAGGGGTATTTGTTTGGAAATATTCTCCTTGTCTATGGTGAAAGCTTCGAAATCATCGTTGTCATGAGCATTTTTTCAATTTTATTCCTATTAATATTCCATAAAATCCTTCTTGCAACAGCAATCGACCCGATATCCGTTCAGATCCAGGGCATTCCAGTGAGAACAGTTGGGTTGCTATTCAGCATGACCACTGCCGTAGTGGTGGTTAGCATGGTACAGTTTGTAGGGACTCTGTTGGTAACTTCCCTATTGGTAACTCCCGCTGCGACTGCTCAGATCGTCTCAAGGAGCTTTCGTTCTTGCATCATATGGGCACAGGTATTCGGAATATCATCCACAATATTGGGAATTTATTTTTCAGCCGAGTTGAGGACTGGTACCGGGTCCACGATAGCGCTGACCTCGGCATCAATTTTCCTCGTGGTGGCAGTAACAAAAACAGCCATTCTTCCTCTTTTTCGCTCCGATGCCCTTGCGCAATAGAGGATTACTATAGCAAGGATATTTCGAAGGGTATCCTGATTAGAAAAACTAGATGTGCGGGGCTTACTAGATTGTAACATGTCCGAGGAAGAGGCAACTGGCCCCATGTCATGGTTGCTTGGAAACAAGATCTTCAGGTCATTCCTAGTTTTCTCTATTTTCAGGGCGGTATACGGGGCGGGGATAGTAGTCATAACTTACTTCCTGGCTACAAGCGATGATGCCCCACTCTGGGTTTCTGTGGCCTTCCTGCTTTCATCGATGGTGATCTCTAGGGTGATTTTCAGGGCGATAAAGAAGAGATGGCCTAAACTTGCATAGTCCCTGTTTGGCAATTATTGCTAATTCTACAAACACTCACAGTTCGCCAAATACCAAGGGAATCGCCTACGCTTTAGCAGGGGAGGCCTCCGTTCTTCGTTGATCTTGAATCCTCCGTGCCATAGAAGTTCCCTGAGGCATCTTGGAGAGTAGTACCAAGTCCCGTAACCGCGTCGAATGCTAGTCATTCCAACGTCAGTCTGGTCCTCTCTGCGAACGACGAATCTAGCACGATTCATCGGGAGAGGGAGTACTTGCGATGTTTGCATAATCATCCTCTCTTTTGTCAGGGACCTGATTTTCCTCAAGACATGGGCGGGGTCGGCGATATGGTATAGCCCTCCCAGACACAGCACTATGTCGAAAGGCTCATCGAAGAGTTCTCCAATGTCGTACACGTCCCCTTGAATAAACTGGATTTCTGCATCCAAATTTGGCTTGATCGTGCTTAGGACAAACTCGGCACATTGTATCCTTTCTTCCGAATACTCCACTCCGACCACTTCCTTTGCTCCAGCCAGAGCCGCAATTAGGGAAAATCCACCATTAGCAGAAAACAAATCCAATACCCGTTTTC
>CAZPNT010000136.1:0-3244 GCA_964588055.1 uncultured Candidatus Poseidoniales archaeon
CTAAGGAACTCTCCAGCATCAAGCTTTGAGGGGGTGATTCCCTGACCGGGACTGAAATCGAGGACTACTTGGGACTCTCCAAATGGGCATTTCCATCTGAGGGCATAGGGGGTCTTCTGAAGGCCAGAGTGGAGGACTTCCGTGTGGAGGAGTCATCTAAGGTTCCTGCATTTGATGACAAGGGAAGATTCACAGTCGCCAGGGTGACGATGACCAATTGGGAGACGAATCGCTACATCAGGAGACTAGCCAGAGCTTGCGGGATTAACAAGAACAGAGTCTTCAGCTCCGGTCTGAAGGACAAGAGGGCGATCACCACTCAGGTCCTGGTGATCGATGCACCAAGGAAGAAAGTCGAGTCCGTCGAGATTCCGGATAGTACCATAGAGGTACTTGGGAGGACCCATCAGAAAACGGCAATGGGGGATCACGATGGAAACCGATTCACAATCACCGTGCGTGGATGCTGCGATGTATCGGGAAAACCCATTGATGCCAAGGAGGCTATGAGCAGGGTTAACGAGATCAGACAGGGGCTATCGAGAGCCATAGGTTCAGATGCCTTTCCCAACTGGATAGGCCCCCAGCGCTTCGGATCAACCAGACCAGTTACTCCTGAGGTCGGAAAGGCGGTAATAGTGGGGGACTTCGAACGTGCTATCGACCTGTATGTTGGAATGGAGGGGTCGAGGGAGGGCCCAGAGTCAGATGCCTTCAGAACCTCGTGGAGGGAACACAAGGACCCTGGGAAATCCCTCCAACTGGCCCCAAAGAGACTGGGTTATGAGACCTCAATGTTGGAACACCTCGTTAAGAAGCCCGATGACTTCCTCGGTGCGTTCAAGACTCTACCAACCTCCCTGCAACTCCTAATGGTGCATTCGGCGCAGTCTCTAGCATTCAACCACTCCCTATCCGAGAGGATTGAATCTGGAACGCCCATTATTGAACCAGTAGAGGGCGATTTGGTCGCACCGACTCTGTCAAACGGCAGGATTGATGTGGGCAAGATGGCCCGAGTAAGCCAAACGAATTTGGAGAGGTGCCGTAGAAATTGCAGTCTCGGTAGGCTAGCAGTTACTGGAATCCTTCCTGGTAGTGACTCCAACTACGCTCGCGGTCTTCCGGGAGATTTCGAGATTAAGGGAATCGATGCTGCGGGGCTCGCAGACGCGAACTGGGTAGTCAAGGCGATTCCCAGACTAACCACTTCTGGGACACGGAGGGCTCTGTCCGTACCTTTCCGAGACGTAAGTGTCGAGCAGGCCCCGGATTCAAACGACCTATTCAGTCGCTGGGAAGAAGGCCCACTTGAGCGTGACCGTTGGCATCCCGAAGGGGCTTCTCTCAGACTCAGGTTCACATTGCCAGCAGGCGCCTACGCAACTGTACTAATGCGCGAGTTCATGCGATCTCCACTAGACCACTACTGATTAGAGTCTACCCATCTCCAAGGCCTCAATCTGGCCGACTAGGTCATTGACTCCCCTTACTTTGTCCTCGAAGCCGTCTACGATCCCCTCTCCCTCTCCTAGAACCGCCTGAACCTCTATGTACATCATTCCGAACGCCAGAGGCTTGACCTCTACTTCTTGCACCTCTTCGAAGTCCGAGATGACGCTCGCTATCGCCTCGTAATCTGGACTTCCTTCTTCTGGTTGGTCAAGTGTGACCTTGTACTTCACTACGACATGACCCATTTCCTCACCTCAGGGCCCTTCAAAATTGCACTCTGGGCAGATGTACTTCACGGATTGGACCCTGCATTTCTGGCTCCTCCCGAGAATTGCTGAACACATGGGGCAGGGGAACGAAGTGCTCTCGCTTCCCACTAAAGGCGTCCCTGAGGACGCACACACTGTTGCCCTTCTACTAGCACCGGTCATCGACTTGCTGGCGTACTAGGGTCCCTTTTTAGCGTTGATTGTGGTAATCCGAGGTCTGGAGGGACGGGAATCCCGGCAAATTTGCTGAAAATTGAAAAGATTGAACCAATCGAAGAGAACATGGTTGAGGAGGAAATGAGGCTGACAGGGGCGCAATCAGACCTGTCGGATTATGTTACAGACGAAGGGGGCATTTGGAGCCTAAGGCAAGTGGAGAAAGTCAGAGGTTGGAACAACATTGAGTACGGAGCTGGCCTCTCTGGTAAGAACACACCATCCACCGCTCTCTCGATGAATAGGGCCTACATCCCACCGGGCGGAATTGCGAAGGCCCACATTCATGTCGATTTCGATGTGATGATCTATCTCCTAAAGGGCAGCGTTAGGCATGAGTACGGGAAGGGTTGTCGCCAGTCAGTCGTTCACAGCGCTGGTGACATGTTCTACATCGAACCCGGGCTTCCTCACGAGGTTTTCAATTGCTCTGAAGATGAATGGGTACATGCAATTGTTTCCAGGTCGGATGCTTCGGAGTGGCAGAACATCGAGCCATATGACAGGGATTCAGAGTAGTTACTCCCTCTTAGGCAGCCTCCTGAATCCTACCTTGGGGTCAACTTCTGCCTCTATTTCATCTTCCACAACTATTCCTATTGAGGCCAGATGTCCTTGGACATGCTCCATCGCCGACCCCTCTTTTTTCGGTTTTGGAAACTTATTCTGGCAGATCAGGTACGTCTCAGAAGAAGCGCTCCTGCTGGCGGTAGGTGAAAATCTGCCCACAGAAGAGAATCTTTGCTTAGCGGCCCCAACAAGTCCCTCGATCCCTGCACCTTGGAAGACCTTTGTTACGAAACTACCTCCGGGAATCAGGAGATTCGAGGCGACATCCAGGGCCAGGGTAGAGAGCTCAAGGGAGATGGCCTGATCGGTGTCGTACCTTCCCGTTAGTCTTGGAGAAATGTCGCTAATTACGCTGTTTAGGCCGTTGCCCCCCAACTCCCTTGAGATCTCCTCGATAGTGGAGTCGTGCTTGATGTCCCCGACCAATACGATAGCCCCATCGACGGGAGAGGTTACCAGGAGGTCTACTCCTATCACCTTGCCAGTCTCGCCAACCTCCTCTACAGCAACTTGTGTCCAACCTCCGGGATGGCACCCTATGTCCAAGACGGAGTCCCCCCTGCGAAGGATTCCGAACCTCTCTTGAATCTGCTTCAGTTTGTATGCCGAGCGAGCCCGGTATCCCTTCGACTTCGCATCCCTCCTCCAAGGGTCGCGCTTGCTCTCTTGGTACCAGCGCTTACTCATGACACGACTCAAGGACAGGCAGTTAAGAATACGAACGATGAATTCGC
>CAZPNT010000137.1:0-3237 GCA_964588055.1 uncultured Candidatus Poseidoniales archaeon
CCGGCTCCGAAGGCCGGAAGGATATCCAGACTACCCTAACGGTCCACGCTTTCTCCCAGCATGGCCGACCCATATTCAATGCGCCGGATGGCAGAGCACCACCAGCCTCGATAGGCTCTTGTGGACCCTGACCGGGGATACCATCGATACTGACCATCCGGTTTCTCGGATTCTCTCCTTGAGTGTGCCCCATTCCATGCCCATTACCTGCAGCTTCTCTGAAACAGGCCCCTCCAGGGAGTCTGGACTCGATGGTAGCATAGTGCATATGGTGCCACCCTGGCTCATCTTCCTAGCCGATGATAGGGCACCGAGGAAAACTTCCAACCCGTCCTCCGACGTCCATGCATTCCTTCCATAGGGAGGGTCGAATACGAAAGAGCACCCATCTAATGGCCCCCATATCTCGTGTATGGAATCCGCTGAGCATCTCTCTACGCTGTATGAGCCGCTCCCCCTCGCCCAATCAAGATTGGATGATGTGCCTTCGACCATCCTGGAATCAAGATCGCTAGCGAGAACATCCAACCCCAACAATGAGCCCTCGATTGCTATCCCCCCAGTTCCACAGAAAGGATCGACTATCGTGGAAGGGGGACCACCGGAGAAAGCCAGCGAGACCATCAGCCTCGCTAGCCTAGGATCCAATGTTACGGGCTTGAAGAATGGCCGCTCTGTTGGAGAGGTCCCCTTGTATGTCCCCGGGAATGTCAGGTCCCTTAGCCCCCAAAGGATGAGTGTGTTCTGCTGTGCATCGTCCCAGTATCCAGATGCGTCATCCGGGCCGGCCAACACCACTACTACCTCGAAGTCTGGGTCCTCCAAATCTACTGGCTTTCGTTCATCGGAAATCCTAGCCCCCACCTCGGACTCGATCTCCCTGCGAGACAAGTCACAGACCCCCTGACCCAACTTCCTAGCCCTGACTGCGAAAGATCCCTCGGGTAGGAACGACTCGGCCCACTCCTCGACGTATCCTGCAATCTGGCTTGGAGAGATTTCTCTGTCGTCGACCCAGAGCCTTGAGGTTGACTCGATGACCTCGTCAATCAGTGATGCCCCGGATATCCTTCCTAGGACGGAGTCAGACTGAGTGACGAAGACCAGTCGGGGGTGGAGGGTCTCTATCGGGCCAAGTAGTGCCCTTGACTCCTCCCTGAAAAGAGGGGGGTGCCAACCACTACCCACTAGAGCCAGGCTACGTGTTCCCATACATGCTCCGAGGGGTTCTCTGGGCTTCAACCCTATATGCCCCCACTAACAGCAACGGTCGTATCGGCGAGGGGCGGAAGAATGGGTTGCAATCTGAGAGACCTTGTTTCACCAGAGCCAATCGATCTTAGCGACCTATCTGGGCAGAGAATCGCTATCGACGTGTTCCTGAACTCCTACCAGTTCATCACCTCAATGACTGGTCCGGATGGTAAGCCACTATCGTTCGATGGAAAGCCGGTAGCTCACCTGATGGGGTTCCTGGACAGGGCGACGGTGATGATATCAGAGGGAATTGACCCCGTATTCGTCTTCGACGGAAAGCCCCACGACCTCAAGAGGGCAACTCTCAATGAAAGAAGGGAAAGGAAGGTAGAGGCTGTTTCGCGATGGGAGTCTGCAGTCGAAGCAGGTGACATGGAGGCAGCAAAGAAACTGGGCCCCCAGACTGCTGAGTACACCCCAGACATGGTGCAGGAGACCAAGGACCTCTTCGATCTGATGGGCGTCTCCTGGGTGGAAGCCCCGATGGAGGCCGAAGGGGCTGCTGCAGTGATGTGCTCGAATGGGGATGTGGCAGCAGTGGCCAGTCAGGACTGGGATACCCTACTGTACGGGTCTCCAATTATGGTAAGGACCCTCACAAGCCATGGCACTAGGAGGTTCGGTCGCGTGATGAGAGCAGAGAGGATATCCCTCTCGGATACCCTCATGGAACACGGGATAACGAGGGAGCAGTTGGTAGATCTAGGCATAATGGTGGGTACCGACTTCCATCCGGGAATCAAGGGCATAGGTCCCAAGACCGGTTTGAAGCTGATGAAGAAGCACGGGACCATGGAGTCCGTTGCCGAGGCCCGGGGATTCGATCTCCCCGACGACCTCGAGGCGGTTCGCGAGCTGTTCATGGACCATCCAGTGGGAGAAGGTTGCCCTACGGAGAGGAGCAGGGCTGTGGAAGAGGATCTGCGTGAGTTCCTCCAGGAAGGCAGAGGTTTCTCCGAGAGGAGGGTTGACCGAGCCATCAGCCGCCTAGCTGACGCCGGGCGGCTGAGGTCGTCCAGTCAGCCCTCGTTGTTCGACTTCTGATCAAATGACGTCGAAGTCGTTCTCTTCGGTATCGGGAATTCCGTCGCCGTCATCGTCTTCGTCGGTGTAGTCGGGTATCCCGTCGTTGTCGTGGTCGAACTGGCCGGTGTTTTCCCAGCCATCGTTCTGCTCGAACCAGTCCGAAAGTCCGTCGTTGTCGTCGTCGGTGTCGTAGCTGTCCCAGAATCCGTCGTTGTCGTGATCGTACCTGTATGTGCCGAACTCTCCGTCCAACTCGTCTACATCGAGGATGTTGTCGTTGTCGTCGTCATCGTCGTCTGCGTCGTTCATGCAGTCGTTGTCGTGGTCCCTCGCTGCGTCGACGTCGAAGATGCCGTCGCCGTCTAGGTCGATGAGTTGCTCCTCGGAACCATCGCCATCGCAGTCGAGCTTGTCCTCCCAGTTGTCGATGCCGTCGTTGTCGATGTCGAAGTCGATGCTGTCCTCGATGCCGTCGTTGTCGTGATCGTAGATGTCAGTGACCGGATTCCCGTCTGCGACCTCTTCTCGGTCGTTTACTCCGTCGCCGTCGTCGTCATCGTCGTCTGCGTCGTCGATGCCGTCGTTGTCGTGGTCCTCGGGGCGTGGGTCCTGCGAGTCTGGGATTCCGTCGTTGTCGTCGTCCCAATCCTGATCGTCTGGGATTCCGTCGCCGTCGTTGTCGTTCTCACCGTTCTGGTCCTGGTTGTCGAGCTGCTGGCTCTGCTGCTGGTCTGAAGCGGAGCCCTGCTGGCCTTGCTCGTCTCCCTGAGTCTGGCCCTGCTGCTGCTGGTTCTGGCCGTTCTGGTTGTTCCCGTTCTCGTCCGAACTCTCCTGGTCTCCCTGCTGGCCGCTCTGCTCGCCTCCGTTGGACTGCTGTCCCTGGCCGTTGTCCTGCTGGTTGCCCTGCTCGCCTGGATCGCTGTCCTGGCCCTGCTGGCCGTCCTGATCAGACTG
>CAZPNT010000138.1:0-3188 GCA_964588055.1 uncultured Candidatus Poseidoniales archaeon
CTTCTCTTCTTTTTAGAATCAAATCTGCAGAATCTGAGTAAATTTGTGCGAAAGCTTCAAGATATCCTTCCGGATGACCTGCTGGCAAGCGGGTAGACTGCTCTGCCCACTTACCAAGCTGATTACCTCCACGAGTCAGTTTTCTTGTGACTTCACCATGATAACAAATTGAAAGTTCATTTGGATTTTCCTGAAACCATTGAATTCCAGCTTTATCTCCGTAAATTGCAATTCTAAGATCATTCTCATGACCTACAGCTACCTGGCTACACCAGAGACTTCCTCGCACGCCGTTAGAGTAGCGCAATAACATGCTTGCATCATCATCCAATCTACGACCTTTAACGAAAGTTGTAAGGTCTGCTGCAAGAGACTCAAGTTCAAGACCTGTAATGTATCTGGCAATATGAAAAGCGTGACTCCCTATATCTCCGACAGAACCTGCTGCTCCACTTCTGGAAGGATCTGTTCTCCATTCTGCTTGTTTAATACCCTGATTTTCCAAATCAGTTGTAAGCCAGTCTTGCATATATCTCAGTTTTATCACTCTAATTTTTCCCAGTTCACCTTGCTCTACAATAGACCTTGCTTCTCTAACCATAGGATATCCGGTGTAATTATGTGTAAGAGTAAATGTTACACCAGTTCTAGAAATAACATCAGCTACCCGATAGGCTTCATCTAAATTTGATGTCATAGGTTTGTCGCATATTACATCAATGCCTGCTTCAGCAAACGCAATGCTCGCCTGTGCATGTAGATTATTTGGAGTTACAACTGTTACCGCTTCAATACCATCTTCAAGTTTAGATTCTGATTCAGCCATCTGATTAAAGTCAGAATATGAACGGTCAGGATTGATACCAATTTCTATTGCAGATTTTAAAGCGATTTCAGGATTCGAAGACAATGCTCCTGCAACAAGCTCATATCTATTATCCAATCTTGCCGCAATTCTGTGCACAGCACCTATAAATGATCCTTGACCCCCGCCTACCATTCCCAATCGAATACGTCTTTTCAAATTGACTCCTTTTTTTAAATTCCCAGGATTTTCTTATTTACAGATTGATCTGATGATCCATCTGCGAAATCATCAAATGCTTTATCAGTGACACGGATAATGTGTTCTCGAATAAATTCTGCACCTTCTCTTGCTCCGTCTTCAGGATGTTTAAGGCAGCATTCCCATTCCAGAACAGGCCAGCCTTGAAAGCCGATTTGTGCCATCTTAGAGAATATTGCTTTAAAATTTACCTGTCCGTCTCCAAGAGACCTAAATCTCCCAGCACGGTTAATCCAATTCTGGTAACCTGAGTAAACACCTTGCCTGCCGGTTGGATTGAATTCTGCGTCTTTTACATGAAATACTTTGATACGTTCAGCATAAATATCAATATAGTCTAAGTAATCTAGTTGTTGTAAAACAAAATGACTTGGATCATAAAGAATGTTACATCTGTTGTGGTTGCCAACTTTTTCAAGAAACATCTCAAAAGAAATCCCATCGTGAAGGTCTTCTCCAGGGTGAATTTCATAAGCTACATCAACTCCTGCTTCATCAAATTTATCCAGAATAGGTTTCCAACGTCTTGCCAATTCATTAAAAGCTGTTTCAATTAATCCATCTGGCCGTTGTGGCCACGGATAAAAGTAAGGCCATGCAAGGGCTCCAGAAAAAGTTGCATGTGCCTTCAAACCAAGATTTTTTGAAGCAGAAGCTGCTTTAAACATTTGATCAACAGCCCATTTTTGTCTTTCATCGGGATTACCATGGACTTCCGGTGGTGCAAATCCATCAAACATTTGATCATAAGCTGGATGAACAGCAACAAGCTGTCCTTGAAGATGAGTAGAAAGTTCGGTGATGCTTAGTCCAATTTCCTTTAGCATCCCTGACAAATCATCACAATAGTCCTTACTTTCCGCAGCCTGATCCAGATTAAATATTTTAGACTCCCAGGAAGGAATTTGAATGCCTTCAAATCCTAAAGAAACAGACCATTCTGCGATTGACTTCATAGTATTGTATGGATGCTTTTCACCTGCAAATTGGGCTAAAAATATAGCTGGTCCCTTCAATGTATTCATGTTTCCTCCTTAATATATTTCTTAAGATTTCTTTCTAAATCAAAATAATTTATACATTCGTTTATTGAAGTTGCTCTATGCATGTAAAAACCACAATTATAACTAGAATTTTCAACCTGACATACCTCCATCAATGCTAAAGGCAACGCCGGTGGTGTATGCAGACTCATCGGATGCAAGGTACAATGCGATTGCAGCTATTTCTTCAGGCGTTCCTATTCTTCCTATTGGTTGCCTAGCAATGAAAGCGGCACGGACTTCTTCAGGATTCCCTCCTTGAGCTTTTATTCGCTCCTTGAGTGATGGAGATTCAACTGTCCCGGGGCAGATGGCATTGCAACGAATTCCCTGCTTTATATAGTCTTTTGCTACAGATTTTGTCAAGCCGATAACAGCAGCCTTGCTTGCTCCATAAACAAAGCGGTTGGGTAGTCCCATTACGCTTGAGGCAACTGATGACATGTTGATGATGTTCCCGCCTCCTGCCTCTAGCATTGAAGGCAAAAAAGTACGAATCATTCGGTACATTGATCGAACGTTGAGATTAAAAGAAAATTCCCAGTCGCTTTCTTCACAGTCCAATATAGTGCCATGATGCACAAAACCTGCGCAGTTAAACAGCACGTCTATTGCGCCTATTTCTTCTGCAATTTGAATTATTTTTTCAGGTTTGGTTACATCAAGTATACGTGTTTCAATCTGAGGATTTTCATCACTGAGTGACTTCAATGTATCAGGGTTTAAATCTGTAGCAACAACCTCTGCACCTTCATTCGCAAATGCTAGGGCAGTGGCGAGTCCAATTCCCTGACCTGCGGCAGTGATCAGGGCCCTTTTGTTTTTAAGTCGATTTGTCATGTGATTCTTTTATTTCAGGAAATGATTCCATTATTGGAGCTGAAAGCTCCTGTATTGGTTTGAGACTAAAAAATTTAACTGTTTAATTTTAAAAGTGAATTTATATTTCTAATTCACTTTACTGCGCCAGTTGAAAGGCCCTTGACTATATAACTCTCAAGGATGATACCGATTATTACAAGCGGAGCAATGGCTGCTGTTGAAAGTGCAGCCATGGACCACCAGTTTATTCCCTGTGA
>CAZPNT010000139.1:0-3168 GCA_964588055.1 uncultured Candidatus Poseidoniales archaeon
GAGATAGGCTCGATGAGGGGCATCGCCCATCACAGCCCATGGCTGGCCGGCCACATGATGCTGGGATGGATGGCAAGCCTCGGGCTCCCGATGATGGCGGGGTTCGTGGCGGAGGTCGCCGTGCTGATCGCCTTCTGGATGACCTTCGGCTGGCTCGTCGTCGTCCCCGCGCTGACCCTCGTCATAACGGCCGTGTACTACCTGACGTCCATGCAGCGCACCATCTTCGAATCCAACGACCCCCACCAGGGATCTCTCCCCGAGACCCTCCACCACGACCCCAGGGACATCACATGGCACGAGAACGCCGGCATGACCATCCTCGGGGCCCTGACGATACTGTTCGGGATCCTCCCGTTCTTCTTCTGGGACATGATGTCCTACTGGGGGACAGAGGTGATGGTGGAGCTGCTCGCTGAGGCCATGCAGTCAGAGGGGGTGAGGCCTTGAGCTCAGAGCTAGACGGCATCGACCTGCAGCTCCTCCTCCCGGAGCTGATCATGACGATCGGCCTGGCCGCGATCATCATCGTCCCGAACCTCGGGGACGCCAAGTTCAGGATACCCCTGACCAGCATGAGGATCCCCGTCCTGATAGGCGGGACCAGGTTCCCCGCGACCAGGGACCCAAGGCTGCCCAACTGGATGACCATCGCCACCCTGGTGGCAGCGCTGGCGGCAGGCACCATGGCCCTCTTCGACCCACCTGGATCGGGAGCCATAGGCAGCACCCTGGAGGTGGACCCCTTCAGCTCCCTCCTGACCATCCTTTTCCTGTGCGTGCTCGTCCTCTGCGCGGTCTCAGCCACCCAGAGGCTCCCCTCCGACCCCGATGCGGCAGCGCCGTCGGAGGGTGACGACGATGAGAGCGAGACTGCGAAGACCTCGGCACTGTACGACAACAGGAGGCAGGCGGACTTCCACATCCTGCTGCTCACGCTCGGCCTGGGGATGTGCCTGATGGCGAAGTCCACCCACCTGTTCATGCTGTTCGTGTGCCTGGAGCTCGCATCGCTATCCTCCTACGTCCTGGTCGGGTTCCACAAGGAGACCAAGGCCGGCGGGGAGGCCGGTACGAAGTACTTCATCGTGGGCTCCGTGGCATCCGCCGTAGGAATATACGGCATGTCGCTCCTGTACCTATGGAACGGCGACCTCAGCGTCTCCGGGCTCTCGCAGTCTTGGCAGTCCATGGAGACCATCGACCCGCTGGCTGCCGCAGGCGTGGGCATGATGCTGGTCGCCTTCGGGTTCAAGGTCGGCGCCGCCCCCTTCCACCTGGCGATACCGGACGCGTACTCCGGGACCTCTTCGATGGTGGCAGGGGTCCTCGCAACCGCGTCCAAGGCGATGGGCTTCGTGGCCCTGATGCGACTGCTCCTGACCATCGCCATGCCCGCATCCGGCGCCGCCTTCTGGTACGGGACGCTGGCAGTAATCTCGGTGGTGACGATGACTTGGGGCAACCTCGCCGCGCTCTCCAGCGACAACCCGAAGCGGGTGCTGGCCTACTCGAGCGTCGCACACGCCGGCTACATGCTCGCGGCCGTCTCGGCGATCGGGTCGGGACTCGCGGACCACTCCGCCATGGAGATGATAGTGGTGGCCGTTCTCTTCCACCTGTGCGTGCTGGTCGTCTTCAAGATGGGTCCATTCATGGTGCTCTCAGCGATAGAGAGGGAGGGAGGGAGCCACAGGGTGTCCGGGCTCAACGGCCTCGCGAGCAGGGACCCCCTGATGGCCGCATCCATGTTCGTGTTCATGCTGTCCCTCGCCGGGGTGCCCCCGTTCTCCGGATTCCTGTCGAAGCTGCTCATGATCAACGGGATAGTCACCGTCTCCGCCGGCACTGGAGGCGCCTCCACGGTCCTCTCATGGGCCACCAGCGTGGACCCCGTGTTCTGGCTGGCCGTGGCAGTGGTGCTCAACAGCGCGCTCTCGATGTTCTACTACCTCAGGATGGGCATGGTGATGTTCTTCGAGCCGAACGAGGCCGGGGAGGGCCCTCCCTGCAGCCCCGTCATACGGGCCTTCATCGTGTCCCTGGCCGTCCTCTCCCTCGCATTCGGAATCGGGCCTCCCAGCGAGTGGCTGCTGGGGCTGGCGGAGGACGCCGCGGCGGCCCTGCTGTCCTGATACGCAGGCTCAACTTCACATAGGGGCCACCTAACCGAGGCCCTATGGCCCGTAGGGAGGAGTCGGTGGACACAGAGCTGCTCGCGCAGATGGAGTCCGGCGGAGACAGGATCAGGGTCCCACTACCGAACCGCAAGGTGAACGAGATGTTCGCCATAGCCGACCAGATACTGGGAGGGCGCAGGGTGCGCTCCGTCTGCGAGGACGGGGAGACCAGGCTCGCGAGGATCCCCGGCAAGATGCGCCGGAGGCAGTGGGTCAGGGAGGGGGACCTGATCGTGGTGCAGCCGTGGGAGTTCCAGGAGGAGAAGGCCAACGTATGCATGCGCTACACCAAGACGCAGTCCCTGTACCTGTCGCGAAAGGGGGTCCTCCCCGAGATAGTCGACCTGTTCGGCATGGCCACGGACGAGGACGTCCCCCAGATGGGGGAGGCCACTGAGCCGGAGGAGCCTCCAGAGGAGGAAGAGGCCACCGACTCGGAAGCCGAAGCCGAGGCTCCCGAGGAGTCCCAAGAGGCGGACGACGACGAGGACGACATCGACTCCTTCTTCGGGTGAGCAGATGCCCCAGGACGAGGACTGGGAGGAGCCCGACCCGGACTCCATGATGAGGTCAGAGAGGAAGCACGAGTGGATCTCCGAGCCCAGGTACAAGAGGATGTTCGACGACATCGAGGACGCCCTCCAGGGCGTGATGGGGAGGGGCCGGTTCGAGTGGGTGGACAGGAGGGTATTCGACCAGGTCTTCGACCGCTCCACGCTCCTGGCCCTCCACAAGCTGATGCAGCAGGGCGAGATCGGGACGATAGACTACCCCATAGCCAGGGGGAAGGAGGCGCACGTGTTCCGAGCGACCTCGTCCAGCGGGCCCCTGGCGGTGAAGATATTCCACACCACCAACGCCGTGTTCAAGGGCCTGGCCAAGTACATCGACGGAGACCCGAGGTTCTCCGGCCTGTCCAGGCGGCACAGGGAGCTCGTCAACATCTGGGTGCGCAAGGAGGTCAGGAACCTGAAGAGGATGAGGAAGA
>CAZPNT010000140.1:0-3146 GCA_964588055.1 uncultured Candidatus Poseidoniales archaeon
GAAAACTTGACCCCATGCCCACTATACGAATCGATTGGTAGTTGGCATGGGAGACGTTCCTGACGATCTGAAATACACCGAGGAGCACGAGTGGGTTAGAGTTGAGGGGGACGAGGTGTGCATCGGGATTACCGACTTCGCCCAGAATGCCCTAACTGAGGTCGTATGGGTAGAGCTTCCTGAGATCGAGACTCAGGTGAGTGCCATGGAATCATTCGCAAGTGTAGAATCTGTGAAATCGGTTAGCGAGATTTATGCACCTGTGACTGGGACCGTAACAGAAGTTAACCAGTCTCTGGAGGATTCCCCCGAGCAGATTAACGAAGATCCGTATGGTTCTGGTTGGATATGTAAAATCAAGGTGGGGGATGATTTGGATATCAGTGGGCTACTCGATTCTGAGAGTTATTCCGCATTGATCGGAGAGTGACCATGGGGGTCCCTATGTCGGTGCACGTCTACGTAGACGGTTCCTGTGGAGAAAATCGCAACGTCACTGCGGATACGAAAGCCGGATGGGGGTTCTGTGTAATCTCGAAAGACACGGGGTCCGGGAACGGAAAGGGCAGTCTCTTGACCGAGTCATACGGTAAGGTCGTCACAAATCCGAAGGAAGAGGGTTTTTTGGGAGCTGAAGTTGGTTCTAACAACACTGCCGAGCTCTCTGCAATCGCCCATGCCCTTAGGTGGATAATTCTAGAGAAAGGGATCAAATCCGCCATAGTAAGAGGGGATTCAACATACGCGTTGAACATCGCCACTGGCTCTTGGAAGGCAAAGGCAAACCAAGAGTTGGCGAGGAGAGTGAGTTCTCTTTGGAGCGAGGTTTCTATGGTCGTAAGCCTAAGTGGAGAGCACATCCCAGCCCACACTGGCCATAGGTGGAATGAGAGGGCAGATCATCTGGCATTCCGTGCTATGCAAGGTGAGGCCCCCCTCCCCCTCCAATTCTGGAAACCGGGCAATAGGTAGTTCATCCCTCATCCAGAGGGCCTATCACCAAGTAGACGTATATCGCCTGGAGAGCCAAAAGGAGTCCGACTAGCACCAAGATCAATCCAGTAGGATCAGGTAGGTGCGGTTGCATTGGATTTCCAGCCACCCATGCAATTGCAAGAAACGCAATCGAGGCGTAGAGAACTAACCTAGCAGATTCCGCGGGGTTCTCCCAAAGATCAATCCATGGAATCAGTCCCTTTCTCTTGAAAGTATGACGGTACCAAGCCACGTACCCCAGACAAGCTCCCACTAGACCGATTACCCCTCTAGAGAATCCCGAGTCGTCCCATGGTCCACTTGGGGCCGCACCGATTACCAGAGCATCGAGGATCAAAATTGCCGACGCCCCGGCATACAGCCTCCACTCTGGAGCTTTTTGGTGTCCCATGTATAGTCGAGGGCGTGCCGTAGTAATGATGTATTGCTCTCATCTGCGAGACACGAAGAAGACATGGCTGACATCGCTTTCTCTGATATCATAGAGGCTTCAAATGGGCTAAAAGGTATCATTTTGAGGACCCCGGTGGTCAATTCTCCAAAAATCGATGAGATAGCCGGAAGGAGGGTTTTCATGAAGTGTGAAAACTCTCAACATGTCAAGGCATTCAAATTTAGAGGGGCATCAAACGCAGTAAGGATCCTTGGAGAGGATGCGGAGTCGGGGCTCTGCACCCACAGCAGTGGAAATCATGGACAGGCTGTAGCATTGGCTGCCAAGCAAAGGGGGGTTCCTGCATACATCGTGATGCCAAAAAACGCCCCCAAGGTGAAGATTAACGGGGTGATGAGCCATGGTGCAGAGGTGATACTCTGCGAGCCTACCTTGGAAGCGAGAGTTACTACGGCGAATTCTGTTCTTGAGAGAACTGGTGCTGCCTTCATCCATCCATTTGACAACCTCAGCGTCATAGCAGGACAAGGAACTGCAGCGAAGGAGATGATTGAGGATTGTGAGGCCCTAGATGCCGTCTTATCCCCAATCGGTGGAGGTGGTCTGATGTCTGGGACATGCATTTCCACTCGAGCTCTACTTCCTGAAGCCCGAATTTTCGGAGCAGAGCCAGAAGGGGCTGACGATGCTGCTAGGTCTTTGGAGACTGGGGAGTATATTCCCCAAACTGGCCCCGATACTATCTGTGATGGTCTGTTGACCAGCATGGGTGAGAAGACATGGCCAATCATCAAGGATCACGTAGAAGAAATTGTCACTGTTAGTGACAATGCTGTGCTAGAGGCAATGTCGCTGATTCACGAAGAGTTCGGGATGATCGTGGAACCAAGTGGGGCCATATCTCTGGCAGCAGTACTGAAGGATGAGTTCAGAGAAAAGCAAGGAATTGGATCTATTGGGATTATTCTGTGTGGTGGGAACGTAGACCCTGAGAATCTCCCCTTCTCTCCTTAGAATATATGCTAACAGATTATATTCTGAAGATAAGCCTGTGATTCATGGCCCTAGTTTTTGATAGAATAAAATCGACACCTGGCGAAGCACTGCTTCTTCTGACTGCCCTAGTAACACTAGTTTACTCGTTGAACTTCATGTTCTTCTCGGCGTGTTACACTACCGGAGGCGAAGGGTGCTTCACCTTGCTCCACAATGGTGTTACCTATGATCCAAATGGATCGTTAGTCGCTGATCCGGCCTGGGGTGCTGGCGCGCCAGAGTTTGCATTCAACGGCATCCTGATGTTCGGGATTTTCATGTCGACCATGCTAATTCTCAATGAGGGTGCTCGCGGCATGTGGAAGGTGATGCTACCCGTTCTCGCTGGGCTAGTGGTAGCTAGCGCGGTAATCTGGATGTTCTGGAACGATGCTAGCGAGTCTAGTGAGGCCCCCAAGTTCCTCACACCCATCGTGACCATGGCATATGCCGGCGCGTACATGATGCTTCGTTCTGAGGACGAGGTTGACGAGGGCTTGGACTCGCTCTCTTTCGGTATTGGCATCAAGGACCCAGTGGCTCTGATGGGCCTGGTCGTAGTTATCGCCACGGGGATCTTCTACGTATTCAGACAAATAGTTGACCCGGAATCCGTAATTGACGCGGTAATGGGAGGGTCTGGCTACAATGGCCTACTACCTCCTTCGAAAGTAACTGTGGCCTTCACTGGCGCTCTTCTACTGACTTACGTGCTATGGGC
>CAZPNT010000141.1:0-3145 GCA_964588055.1 uncultured Candidatus Poseidoniales archaeon
TCTGCTACATCATCATGGTCAACGATGTTTTCGCGTTCAAGCCCGGTACGCAGATCCCGTTCTTCTTCCTAGGGGGGGCCCTCGTTGCAGGTGTCCTCCTGCTGCAGGACAACATCCCCCAAGTCCTCTCATCATTCTCCAGGCCCCCCTCGTCTTCCCCAATAGACTCCATCCTAAGGCCCGAGGGATTCGGGATGCTGGTATCTGTCTCCGCAATCCTACTCTTCGCCATTTTCACGATCAACATGCCGTTATTCCCATTCATCACGAATGACATCCCCGCATTCCTCTCCCTAGCCACCCTCGTTGTGGCGATCTCATGGACGATACTCCTGTCAAGGGAGGGAGCCAAGCCCTCCGTCCAGTCCAAGAGGACCTCGGCCTTGGCCTTCTTCGTCATATTCCCATTCATCAGCTACCTCTTCCTCAGGCTCATCTTCCTGCAGAACGACGGGACTAACGCCACGATGCTCAACAGGTGGGAGGTCAGGTTCGACTTCATGGACAAGGTGAACACGTTCAAGATCAATCCGTGGCCGATGGAGGCAGAGCCCAACCAGGACTCCAGGTGGGTGTTCCTTAAGGCCGCCATCATCAACTCAGGCAGAGTTACCCTGGTCAGCATCTTCCTATGCACGGTCCTGGGCGTCATCGTGGGCGTCACGAGGTTGTCTGCGAACAAGCTAGCCTCGACTGCGGCGACCGTATACGTCGAGGTCTTCAGGAACCTCCCCCTGGCAGTCCTCCTATTCCTGATATCCAGCCAGATGGGGGCGCAACTGCCCTACTTCATCGACGAGTACAGCATTGGGGAGGTCTCCAGGACGGAGGCGGACGGGTGCGCCGAGTACATCACCAGCGAGGCCCTGGCATACATCAGCAACGAGGGGACCTGGGTGGTCAACTTCGGCTCCTACCTGAATGTCATGGTGGGCGTCGCACTCCTGATGCTTGTCAGGGTCGGGCTTCGCTTCCTGGACAGGGTCGAGCCACGCGAGCAATCCAAACCGACCGGGATCGGACTGTCCAGGAGGCCGTTCGCACCCTTGGGATGGAGGGCAGAGCCTCTCGCTGCGGACGTCTTCCTCATCTTCTCGCTGTTCCTGTGCGTATTCACGGCCATGCCCTTCCTGGCGACTGAGATGGTCGGTCCCGACCAGACACTGCGCCAGATAGCAGAATCCTTCGTCCCAACACTGGCTACCATCGCCCTGGTCATCTACGCTTTCTTCGTAAACACCAACATCGACGACGAGGGCATGAACAACCTCGAGATCGACGACACAGACGCTGGACTCAGGAGGAGGTTCACCATCTGGGTGGGGGCCATATCCATCGCACTAGCGATAGCACTCGCGGGAGGGGTCTCCTGGCCTGAATACAACACCGACATCTACGAGCCTTTCGGGAAGGTAGACCCACCGGGGAGCTGGGACATAATTGAGGGCACGGGATTCGAGATGACTCCCGCTTTCCTTGCCATGATGCTAGGACTCACCCTTTTCACTACCTCCGTGGTGGCCGAGATAGTCAGGGGCAGCATACAGTCGCTGCCAAGGGGGCAGGTCGAGGCAGCAATATCTCTCTCCCTTAACCCCTACCAGAGGCTCAGGCTCGTGATACTGCCACAGGCCCTTAGGAGCATGGTCCCGCTGCTGAACAACCAGTACATGAACGTCTGGAAGAACTCCAGCCTGGCAGTGGTAGTGGCCTACACGGACATATTCTACGTGATCCTGGTGATGATGAACAACGTGGGCAAGCTAGTGCCCCTGTTCCTCCTCCTCCTGGTCACATACCAGGCAGGCAGCCTGACCATCTCGGCGATAATGAACTGGTACAACTCTAGAGTTACGAGCGTGAAGATATGATTGGGAACGATAATAGGGAAATGCCGCGGTGGGCCCACTCGCTGCTCGAATTCGAGGAGTCGATGGCTGGCAAGCCATCCGCCAGGTGGGCGAAGACCAACGGCCTCGAGCTGACCGGACTGGCCATACTGCTCTCGGCGACCCTGGCCCTCTTCGGCAGCGGACCCTTCCCGATAGGACTGTTCGACATGGCATCCATTGCCATCGAGGGCGGGGAGGTCAACGGGCGCTTCCTGCCACAGGCAGGCGCATTCAACTCCTACCTCTACGCAACCATCACCGCAGTCTTCCTATTCATCGCCTACTGGGTTACCATAGCCTCACTGATCAAGTGGACCTTCGGGAAGGGAGTTGGGGCCGCATTCCTCGGCCTCGCCACATCCTGGATAGCCCTCATCGTAATCAGGTACGTCAGCCACTTCGTCCTCGTCGAGGCCGACTGGGAGGTCATCTGGGCGAACAGGGTGCTCGCTCTGGCCGGGCCCACTATGACGAGCCAGATGACCCAGTCCCACGGGTCGGTTGTAGAGTGCATCTCCACCTGCTACGGGATCAACCAGAACTTCAGGCTGTGGTGGATACTCTACGTCTCCTTCGGAGTCCTCGGGGCTGCCTACGGTACCACGGGCGACAAGCCCCTGCGCTTCGCCGTGCCGTTCGCCATCATGTCCGCCTCTTTCCTCTTCATCGCCTACAACCAGACTTCGATAAACTACCACTGGGAAGGCCCCGTCACGAGGCTCGCCATCGCCACGCTGATCGGCTACGCATCCTTCGGCGCGACCTACTACTACTGCCTGACCAACGAGGAGTACAAGGCCAACCGGCTCAAGTCCAGGATAGCCGTGGCGGGAGTGCTCACGTTCTTCTTCGCACTCGTCATCATGAACCCCCCCGAGTTCGTCAAGGACATCGCCGTTTTCCTCGGTGGCGAGCCGGCTCAGGAAAGGCTCGACGACGTCGTGGCCGGGACCTACGTCCCCTCGACAATGGACAAGCTGGCAGGGGACGGGATCGAGGCGTCCCAGTGGGGCGGCCTCTTCGTCAACCTGATCATAGCCACCGCTGGTGGGGTGCTAGGGTTCGGCATCGGCGTGGTTCTGGCGTTCGGACGACAGAGCGACCAGCCGTTCTTCAGCGTCCCGGCCGTGGCCGTGATCGAGCTAGTTAGGTCGGGCCCCCTGATCTGCTGGCTGTACTTCGCCGTGTTCATGATGCCCGATCTCATGGACCCGTTCTTCAACGCGGAGGACATCGTCAGGATGCTCCTGATG
>CAZPNT010000142.1:0-3120 GCA_964588055.1 uncultured Candidatus Poseidoniales archaeon
GCAAGAGTTCAGACAGACTGTAATCGTATGTGGAATTGGTATGTTTGTACTAGGAGCAATAGGGTTCGTAATACTGGCCCTGATGGTCAATGTATTCCCGCCGTTCTTCAAATGGCTGATAGGGTGAGGCGGTAAAGTGTCAGAGGCATATACTGTATATCTCCGAAGTGGAGAGAGTGTGCTGCTAATGCAGCGGTCTGATGAGGTATCTGACTTCCCCGGTGCATGGGATGGAATTCACGGCATTGGCGATCCAAACGACCATGATTTGGTGGTTGCAAGAGTTTCTGAATGCACTGGAATATCTTCCGAGAGTCTCCAATTAGTTCGTTCTGGGATGGCCAGAGGTCTTGCCTATGGGAACCGATTGAATGACGTGACTCCAATCCTATTCATTACGGAAGAGACGGAAATTAGTCCCGGGGCCTTGTACAAGAACAGCGAGTGGGTAGATCCAGGTGCAATTCAGACAAAGGACTACTCTACCCCACAACTCAGGGAGATGTACGGCGATGTTGCTTCTTACTTGTACATCCTGAAGACCTCGATAGGGCAAGAGCAGAACGTAGCCGGCGAGATACGTGCTAGGTTATCCGGAACTGGTTCTCTGAAGGACATTCAGGACAAAATCTTCGGAGTTCTGAGTCCTCATTACATGAAGGGCTTCATCTTCGTAGAAGCGACGGCTATGCACCATGTGCAGAAATTGATTGGAAGGGTTGGCGTAGGAGTTACCCCTCTGAAGAATTGTAGCAAGGTTCTGGATGGAGAGGCCCCTCTTGAGGACGTTCTCCCGTACTTGGAACCCAAGGCAGCCACTTCTGGAATAGAGGAGGGTTGCATCGTTGAGATTTCCGGTGGGGCATTCAGGGGACAGGCTGCAAGGGTCACCAGAGTGGCAGAGTCCAAGGAAGAGGTGACTGTCGAGTTGTTCGAGGCTGCTGTTCCAGTCGCACTCACGGTTCGGGCTGACCAAGTCAGAGTCACTCAGAGAGTGGAGTGACTGGAGAAAGCGGTATTTCTGGGCCTACATCATTATGAAATAGGGAGAGTAGGTCGGCGAGTCCCGCGAAAGGAGGTCATTTTCATGTCAGCACGCAACGAAACCCCTCACAAAGTGATTCAGGCCCTCGGGAAGAAGAAGTGCAACGGTTCATGGGAAGCCTCTACAGAGAATCTGACTATGGATCAGGTCAAGGGAGTAGCAGAGGACCAGAAGGACCGTTTGACCGGTAAGACACTTTACGCACGCTGCAGAGAAGTAATGGGAACATGCGTCGCTATGCGAGTTCGAGTCGAAGGAATGGAGCCGAAAGAGGCTCTGAACGCAATGAGCGAGGGGGAGTTTAGCGAGCATTTCAGCTAGATTCACACGAATTGCGGGAGAGGCGATGAGCCTCGTGGACCGCAGAGGTGAGAAAAATGAAGGAAAATCTGCAAACCGCGATTCAACGAGCGATTGACGAAGCACCGGAAAGGGGCTTCGTAGAATCTATCGAGATTTCTTTCACGATAAAAGACGTGGATCTGAAAGTCCCGACAAACAGGATTCAGGAAGAGGTTAGGCTTCCCTCTGGCAGGGGCAAGCCAGTCAAGATTGCAATGTTCGCCGGTGGCGAGATGGCAGCAAAGGCGAAGGCGGGTGGTCTAGAGGTGATTGATCCTACGACCATTGAGGACTTGGGCGGTAATCGTCAGAAGGCCAGGAAGCTGGCAAAGCAGTACGACTTCTTCCTTTCGGAAATACCACACATGGGAACTGTCGGGAGATTTTTGGGAGGAGTCCTGGGTCCAAGAGGAAAGATGCCCAGACCAGTTCCTCCTGCTCTGGATCCCTCCTCTCTTGCATCGGGACTGAAGGACACCGCCATAGTTCGTTCAAGAGACAGGGTGACCTTCCACACTGCTGTCGGATCTAGGGAACAAGGTATTGATGACTTGACCTCCAACGCAGTAGCCGTCTGGGATAGGGTGACGGGGAAGCTAGAGCGTGGGGCAGGAAATATCCGTTCATGTTACGTAAAAACGTCGATGGGGCCATCGATTAGAGTGGAGGTGGTGATTTGATTCCAAAGGTAGCCGGTTGGAAAAAGGACCGGGTAGCCGAATTAACTGAGACCTTCAATAGTGACGGAGTGGTTGCTGTTGTCGATGTATCTGGAGTTCCTGCTAGCAATATGATCGATATGCGAAACACCCTGAGGGACAGAATGAGCATCACAATGGCAAAGAAGTCACTGGTGAAGATAGCATGGTCGAATGCAGGGAGGCCGAAGGAGGAAATAGAGGCGCTCCTCGAAGGCGCTCACCAACCTTGCGTAGTTCACAGCAACTCTATGAATGCGTTCGAGATATTCTCTGAGCTAGAGAAGACGCGTCAAGGTAGGGCTGCCAAGGCGGGAGAGTCGTTTCCCGAAGACGTGACGATACCTGCAGGTCCGACTGAGTTCGGTCCAGGTCCAATCGTTGGAGAATTCAATGCGGTGGGAATCCCTGCAAAGATAGACAAGGGGAAGGTAGCAATTCAAAGAGAGACTACATTCTCCAAGGGCGATGAGATATCAGCAGATTTGGGAATCATGCTTGCCAAGCTAGGAATCAACCCAATTGAGATTGGTCTAATCCTAACAGGGGCAATAGAAGGCGGCCATATTTTCCAGTCGTCCGATCTAAATCTGGACACAGACGGACTAAGGAACGACATAGTGATTGGTACTTCGGGCGCCTTCAATCTGGCTTGCAACATCAGATGGTTCTCCTCGACCACAACTCCAACACTGATCTCAAAGGCTTCTTCGGAGGCCCTCTCTGTTGCCATGGAGGCTGGGGTGGTCAACGATGCCACTGCTGCTTCAATACTTTCACAGGCGCGTTCACGCGCTCTTTCCCTAGCGGGACAATTGGATTCCTCAGCTCTTGATGAAGAGTTGCTAGCTTCTCTTGGAGAAGCGTCTCAGAGTGCTGAAGCTGCCCCTCCCGAGGCAGCTAGTTCGGAAGAGGCTGAAGAGCCTGAATCCGAAGAGGAAGGAGGGGAAGAGAATGCTGGGTTCGATGGACTCGGCGATCTCTTCGGATGAATGAAAAGGTGAATGAAATGGAATATGTGTATGCTGCAATGTT
>CAZPNT010000143.1:0-3078 GCA_964588055.1 uncultured Candidatus Poseidoniales archaeon
TTGAGCCAGATACTGGACGATAGCGATCATGGCCTGATTAGGACCCTGGCCTCTAAAGTGAATCTAGGCGGTTTTTATGGTAGCGCGTTGTGCTCAATGGCTGGAATAGACGAGGGCACCCCGTCCAATTCTCTATCTGAAGAGCAGAGGATCTCCCTAGGGGGTGCCCTCTCCAAAATGCTAGGCGATCTGGATACGGGGGAAGGGGGCAACATCTGGCTATCTGATGCAGAGTCCAGGGATTCTTGGAAGGCCGCTGATAACGAGTCTGACAGGGATTCGGCAGCAGCTGGAATCATCGAGTTCTCTCCGATAGGGCTCCCATCAATGGACGAAAAGATGAGGGAGACGACTTCTAGCCTATCAGAGGCTTACGATTTCATCTTCGGCTCGCACGATGCTGCAGCATTCATTCGCAGGGAAGAAGAGAAGCTTGTGGAGACTGGTGAACGCGCAGAGGATGAGGGCTCAAAGTTGTCTAGGAGGGCCTCACAACAGAGGAAGGCAATAGAGAGGTTCAAGCAGAGGACAGTAATTACTCAGGAGCTAGGGAAATCAATCCAGGACAACTGGGGCCATGTGGATTCTATTCTTAGCCAACTAAACTCTGCGGTCGAAGAAAAGGGATGGCATGACATTGCAGACATTGCCCATGAAGTTGAATGGGTGGATAGTGTGGATCCGTCAAAACATACAGTGGTCGCATTCCTTCCTGACGATGATGGCGAGCCGGGAGCCAGTGTTACCCTCGAGGCTTCAAAGACCGTACATCAGAATGCACAGAGGTACTTCGAAGAGGCTCGAACTCAGAAGAACAAGGCGAAGGGGGCCATTGAAGCTCTCGAGAAGACTGAGAAGGCCAGGAAAACTGCAGAGAAGAAGGCTGCAAAGGAAGCGGCTTCCGGGAAGCTAAGAGGCAGGAAGAGGGCGAGGCGTTTCTGGTTCGAGAAGTATCGTTGGGCCGTATTATCTGGTGGCCATCTGCTTATTGGAGGCAAGGATGCAAAGGGTAACGACGTTCTAGTAAGGAAGCACCTCTCTCCAAGTGACCTATACTTCCATGCGGATCTTCACGGGGCACCCTCATGCTCACTCAAGCTCAAGGACGGTTTGATTCCAAGCAATACGCAAGAGGGTTTGATTCCGAAGGGAGTTGCTTCTATGCAGATCTCTCAGACTCTAGGAGAGGGTTTGGAAGACGCACGCGAGTTGGACGAATCAGTTATCTCAGAGGCTGCTCAGATGGCGGTTTGCTGGTCAAGAGCATGGGGTAGCGGAGGGGCCGCCGCTACTGCCTTCCATGCCAGATCTAGTCAGGTTTCCAAAACCACAGAGACTGGTGAGTCTCTTGCAAGGGGTTCATTCGTTGTCAGAGGTGAGAGGAGCTGGCACAAGGACCTACCTCTTGAAATTGCGATAGGTCTAGCTGTGGTGAATGGGGTCCCATTGCCCATATCAGGAGTTCCGAGGACTGTCTCAGAAATATGCGAGAGGTGGATCAGGATCTCTCCGGGGAGGGAGAAGAAGGAAGCTGTCGCGAATAGAATCTCGAAATCCACAGGACTGCCTCAGGAGGATGTCTTGGCCTGCCTACCTCCGGGGGGCTGTTCAGTAGAGGACCAAGGTCTACTTGACCCCTGACTGGGCCTGCCACTCTGGTGCAGTGATTGCGTACATTACCGAATCAGTGAAGCGATCATACAACCATTCCCTGTCCTTTGATATTCCCTCAAGGCGCATTCCCAGTCTCTCAGCCACGGCCCGACTAGAGTGATTCCCCACGGCTACCTCGATTACGGATCTGTGGAGCTTCAGATCATCGAAACAGTGTTGGATAATTCTCCGGCATGACTTGGTAATAATCCCACTTCCTGATGAAGACTCGGAAATCCAATACCCGATACCAAAGCTCCTATTGTTCCAATCGACCCAATTTATGCTGACAACTCCAACCAGTTCACCAAAGTTTCGAATCAGGTAAACCCAGTTGGATTGCTCGTCATCGATAGTGCGGCGAATCATAGCTATCTCGTCATCTACCGAATTGACATCATCCAACCATGGAAGCCACTTTCTTAGATAGACCCTATTCTCTTCAACTGCTGAGAATAGATCTCCGGCATCGCTCTCTATCGGAGCTAGCATTTCCAGACCATCTTCGATCATCAAAGAAGACGCAGGGAGTGGGTGCGGGGAGTCAGGGTCATCCGGCCATCCCACTGGTTCAGACATCATACTTCGCAAACAATGGGGCGTTATAGTGATTCTAATTCGGCGACAACGCTTCAAGTGGACTGCCTCATGGAGGGGCATGAGCGAAAACGGGGAGTCAGGCAACTGGACCTATGGAGACTATCTGAGACTTCATGAGTTACTGGGACTGCAAGGCGATGATAGAGGAGTTTCTGCTGATGAGATGCATTTCATTATCGTCCATCAGACATTCGAGCTGTGGTTCAAGCAGATTATTCGGGAGCTTGCTGAAACCAGGGGCATTTTGAATCAGGTTCCAGTTCCTGAGGACGATATTCCACGGGCCGTCAGTCACCTAGAGAGGACCACCGAAATTTTCCGTCTGATGGCTAACCAGTGGACGGTTCTTGAGACGCTGACACCCCAGGGATTCCTAACCTTCAGAGATGGCTTGGGTACTGCGTCTGGATTCGAGTCATTTCAGATGCGAGAGTTCGAGGCTCTCCTAGGACTGGAGACAGAAGACCGCTTGTTTGGAATGGATCCAATTAAGACATTCAGAAAGCTGTCTGAGAGAGGGGGGAAGGACGAGGAGGTACTGCATCGACTAGAAGAGCAAATGCAGAAGTCCTCACTATTCGAGTCTCTGATGAATTGGATAGAAAGGACTCCAATAATGGGATCGACTTTCGGTAGCGAGGGTGATCAAGATGTGGTTGGAGGATATGTAGAGGCGCATCTGGAGGCGCATCTTAAGATGGGTCAAGACGCCTTAGAGAGAATGTCCGATTTAGGAGACGAGGGGGCTGAAAGGATGAAAGAAAGGCTAGACTCGGCACATGACTCCGCAGTTTCATTCTTGGTTCCTGATGGAGAAGTAAATCG
>CAZPNT010000144.1:0-3043 GCA_964588055.1 uncultured Candidatus Poseidoniales archaeon
GAACCGTTGGTTCGATGAGTAGGATGAGCCCTCCCGGGGAAACCAAATCGAAGATTGATTTTGCTGCCTCGATGCGGTCATCCTCGGGTAAATCTACTATTGCTAAGTCTACGGGCATGGGCAAAACGGAATTCAATGCTGATTCTACGATAGAGACGTTTGAAGCCCTAGAGGAAATTGTCTCTGCAAATACTTCTTGCCAATTCATCGAAATTACCTGTGCCCAATCTTCTGCTTCGTACCTCCTAATTAGTCGTTCAATGATCACACAGAACCTTGTTCCGGGTTCGATTATCCTAAATGATTCTGGGCGATTAAGAGGGCCAAGCTTATTTTCCTCGCTAGTAGGCGACCATAGATCGAAAAGCCATGCAGATAGATGACCAATCCCCCCTCCTACTATGACAGCGTTCTTTGGACTGATTCTTGAACAGATGTCTCTAATCCTAGCCCTGACCGAACGAGGAAGAAGGGGGATGTCCATGTGAAGCATTTGCTCTCCGATGCTTGATGCTACCTCCGGTTCGGACTGATCTCTGCCCTCATCCTCTGAAAGAAGAATAGTCATAATTTCAGAGTCTGATCTCATGGGCAGCCCGGGACCGCTACCGCCTACATCCACATGTTGCTCTGACAAGTCCTGCACTTCAATCATGCTCTAGGATGGATTGAATACTGTGTAACGCCACCATTAATTATGGAAGGTCGCCAAGGTAGCGCATTTGCGGAATGCCCAGAATGCCTGGAAGTTACCGACCACTCGATAATCAAGAGGGTGAAAAAGGGACTAGGTGAAGATGTCTTGGCAAAGTGCGGAGAATGTTCGAAAGTGCACACCATAATTATCAGGCCTCCAAAGGCGATTTTGGTCAACACTACACTATCTGATGGCAGTGAGAGTTTCAATGTAGAAATTGAGGTTGACGAAGACGAGGAAATCACAGTTGGGGACATTTTCGAGCATCAGGAAATAACATGGAAGATTACTAGAATTGACAATTCCCAGTCTCGACCTGAGGAAAGCCTGCCTGCGACGAAAATATTCTCAATGTGGGCCACTAGATCTGACAAAACCATAGTTGGAGTGACTATGACTGATGGAGAATTCAGCGAGTCTGGGAAAATGGAATGTGAACCTGATAGGATTTTCTCGTGCGGCTCAATCATCAATTTTGCTGATTCAAAATGGAAAATCAGAGCGATTCACACCGGAAACGGGAGAACTCTGACCGGAAGTAGGGAGGCGGATGAGATCCGAAGAATCTACCTTCACCCGCCAGATAGGGTGAACAGGTAAATTGTGGATCTTTTCGAATGAGTTAATTTTCATATTCCATGTCTATTTCGGTGAAGTTTGTAGACCTAAGGCGAATCAAGGATACAATTAACAATCCCACCAGTATAATCACCATCAAGGACAATAATGGGACTAATGCGGAGTTATTAGAGCCACCAGAGCCACTAGTTGAGACTGGTTCAGAACCAAGTACGAAAACCTGAGCAACTAGGTTTGTGGAAGCGTCGTCATCGAGAATGGCGCGGACCATGACGGTCTGGTTTCCCTCAATTTGATTTCCAGGCAGATACTGTAGTCTGTCCACCAGCATCGTATGGCTAATCTCGAAGTTTACTTCTCCTTCTAGGAATTCTGGATGGCTCATCCAATTGTCCCTCATGTCCCATGTCCTCCATTGGACCTCCATCGGCGATCCTTGTACCGCGACTGAGAATGAGTCCCCAGGTTGCAGATGAATTCTGTTTCCCTCCGAGAACTCAGACTCAATACTGAGATTGATGTCTGTATTTAGCCCGTAAACGTAGTTTGCTGCCTCTAAAAGGGCAGGTAGACCCTCGACATGCCCATGTCCATACACGTTATTCTGCCTATTTTTAGGAATCAAATCCTCAGCACAAGGCTCGTTTGCTAGCATGTAGTGGCATTGCCTGTAAGTAGAAGTTTCCTGCATAATGTTACGGATATCAAATGGTGAAAGATCGGGGTTTGCCTGATACATCAAAGCCGCTAGCCCTGCGGCCCCCGGGGTCGCCATGCTTGTTCCAGAATAAGCTACGTAACCGTCGCCAGAGTTTGCCTCTGGAGCCATGACACTGGAACCGACAAAGGCGATATTTGGTTTCACTCTGCCCTCCTCAGTAGGCCCTTGGCTGGAGTAAACTGCTATCGCGGTGTCCTTGTCTAGAGCACCGACTGTGATGACATCCTCTGCAGATCCTGGAGTACCTATCTGGGCGCTAACTGCGCTGTTTCCTGCTGCGATGAAAAGAGCGACACCGGACCTTACCATCTCATTGGCCATTCTGTTAACGCTTTCTTCTTCGCTAGATGTCCACTCAATTAGGCCAAAACCCCCGAGACTCATACTAGCTGCTCTGATATTGAAGTCATGTCTCTTCTCCACAGTCCACTGCATACCTGCCATCACCGTGGCGAAAGAGCCAGAGCCTCCCTCGTCCAAGACCTTGACTCCTACCAACTGGGCCTGTGGAGCTACTCCCATGTATTCGAAGTCGGGAGCACCTGTTCCTGCAGTTATCCCTGCACAGTGAGTGCCATGGCCTTGGTCATCATAGGCCTTGATCTCAGTCCCATTTGTCTTTTCCGGGTTGTTAACCGCATCGTAGAATGCGATTATCTTTGAGTCGTTTGTGGAATTATCATCATCCAGGTCGTCGAGTCCGACGTGATCTGAGTCGATTCCAGTATCAATTATTGACACTACACTCCCCTCCCCGGTGTAACCTGTGTCCTCCCAAATCATTGGAATTCCGTGTATATCATTTACATCGTTCATCTGAGTGGTTAGAATTCCATCAAGCTCAATGAGAACAACGCCCGTTAGTCTGGAGGCTGCAACTAAGTCACTCACCCCTATTCTGCCTGCAATGCTATCAATTAGGTGATAACGAAACTGGGTCTGGAAATCTACCTCCCTCTCCAACATCTCCTGATCCTCTAAGGTTGGGGTGTGGTCGAAGTCCACAATCACGCTGATCTTATTTTCATCATCCACCCAGTCATACA
>CAZPNT010000145.1:0-2994 GCA_964588055.1 uncultured Candidatus Poseidoniales archaeon
TCCATCCCTAGCCAACGCGAACATGACCTACCAGGAGGCAAGCCTTGGCAAACCATACCCACTTCTTTGGGATGGCACTCCTTCAGGGCTCTCTGGAATAGCTGGCGGCGACTTGGCTCCGTTCCTATCCTCTGATGGGATTAACTGGACCATCACGATGCAGAATGGAGCGGACTTCGACTCACCCCCTTGTGGTCCGGTCGATCCACTGGTCCCCAATAGCGAGGTCCGCTGCGAGATAGTCCCAGAGATTTTCGCCGGCGAGTCTGTCAGGGTCAGAGGACATGTCTGGAACAAGACATTCGTTCCAGTCACCGACTTCGACGGGGACGGAACAAAGGATCCAATAGCAGTACAGATTGATCTGGACTACAATGGAATTTTCGCAGGCTCTCAAGAGACTAGAGTAAACAAGCAGTTGAATATCGACACAGAAGGGCTAGCCACATTCGATTACGATATAATCTGGGATCCATTTTGGCCCGCATCAACGTACGGATTCAGGGCAGACTTCAGCCAACCTGACTACTTCTTCACCGGAGAGCAAGCAGGTGTCCTAGCGGCTACGGGTGCGTACGGAAACGTCTCGGTGATAGGCTCTACCGACTTCCTGCTGACGTCCCTTACTCGGCTTTACAGGGGCCAGAACGCTACGGTGGAGGCACGTCTAATCGACAATGCCGGGCTGCCCGTACGCGAGGCCCCGGTGAACTGGTCGTGGGCAGAGGACCAATCCAACGGAGTGGTCTTCACCGACAACAATGGGATTTTCAGGGTCAATCTGACAGACATAGACACTCTGGGGAACTTCTCGCTCAGTTTCACCTACCTAGGAGACAAGTTCAGGCTTGGGAGTACAGATTCAGTAGACATGTGGGTAGTTTCTCGAACCTTCATCAACGTGCAGAGCACTAGCCCCAACATCAGATCTAACGGTGACTTGTGGGAATTCACAGCAGTTGTCACGGATGACAATAGAACACCGTTCGAGAAGGACGGAGGACAGGTCCTGAATAGCTGCGAGGGGGAGATGCAAAACCCCGAGGGATACGACCTGGGAGGCAACGTTACGGTAATCTTCGAGGGAATAGACTTCGAGGACAGAACCCACAGGCAGATCGTCTCCGTCGAATGCCCGGCCTCAGGCTCAATAGGCTATGGCCGGTATCTCGACCCACAACTGCTGAAGGACGACCCATTCTCCTTCCTACCGGATGGCTTCGGACCCGTAAACGTGATTCTCCGATTCGAGGAGAACCTCCCTCACGAGGGTTGCGAGCCCCTAGACGCAGGCATGCTTTCCACGTCCGGAGCATGGGATCCCTGCGTGACCATCCTGAACAGCGATCACTTCAGGAAGGTTCTCCAGTTCCAGGTCGATGGGTTCAGCCTCATCGGGAATACGGAACTCGGCGTCGACCAGCAGATAGTATACACCTCCGAGATAAACCCGGAAACCGGGCAGATCTTGGAGAAGCCAATGATAGTGACCGGACAACTAACAGACGAGCTGGGTGGAAACCTGTCCAACAGACAGATTAGAGTCACATTCGAGATGGGGTCGATGGTTTTCGACCCGATCGAGAACCGGATGAAATTCCGCGCTGGCGACGATGGAATAGAGGCCTGCATCCCCGGAGCAACCGATGAGAACGGCTTCTTCGACATCAACTGCCCCATGACAGGCGTAGACGCGGGTATGGCCAAGGTCAAGGTCGAGTACAATGCTTGGGATCCCCTGAACAATGATAGATACAGGTACAAGAACAAGACACAGGCCATGTTCTTCCCAGTATTCTCTAACTCGACAATCGATGTATCGGAAGTGGGGCCATTCAGGTCAGACTACCTGACATACACCTTCCCTAACGGCTCTACCTTCGAAGTCCTGTACCTGAAGGAGGCATTCCACATCAATGCAAAACTCTCACAGTCAAACGGAAAGCCAGTTGGAGGAAAGTGCGTGAACATTTACCTGGACCCGGAGGTAAACACCAGGCCAATCGCAACGGCGTTTACGGCTGATGGGACCGGTGAGTTCGTTTGGTACTCGGCAGATCCCGATGACAATCCCAGCAGAAGGGGCGTGGAGCCCAGTGGAAACAACCTCGAAGGCTTCCGCACCGTAAGAGTCGCATACGAGCCGGAGAGGTACGTCCCCGGTGGGTGTGACTACGAAGTACTGGAACCAAACCCGGTTCTGAATAGCTCCGTTGTTGACGTTGAAGTCTTAGTCAGAAGCAAGGTAGACATTCTTCTCAAGGAGCACTGGTCTAGCCCCGTAGGTTATCAGGAGGGTGAAATCATCGCCGGAGAGGTTGCAATCCTAAGGGATAGACTGGACCTCACTGTGGAAGGTCAGAGGGTCGAGTTCCACAGACAGTTCTGGAACGGCTCAGGATGGCAGACAGAGAGGGTAGAGATACTCATCACCAACGAGCGAGGCTCTGCAAACTTCTCCTTCCCCTACACGGGGGAAATCATTCCCGGACATCCCGAGTGGAACGCTCCAGGAGGCAAATGGAGAGTACTGGTCCACTTTGAATCGGCGGACGCGAACAAACCGTACTTCGTAGAGCAGTGGCTGAACAGCACCCCCGAGATAAAACTAGGAGAGCCAACCTCATCCAGCGCCGGGGGACTATGGTCGACCCAAGTCCTGATCCTAGCGGGAATATCGTTGTCAACGGTAGCTCTAGTTGGTGCAATGATGTACAACAACTACAGGGAGAGGAGGAAGGTCGAGGTCCTGAGAGGGATACTCACCGACGCTCTAATGTCACTCAAGGCGTCGAACAATTACATCGAGGCAATTTTCTCCTGCTACAAGGACCTGATCAAGTACTTCAGAATGAGAGGAGCTATGAAGAAGGTCTTCGAGACCACAAGAGAGTTCGAGGACGTCATCAACAACATGCTCGGAGGAATAGTCCCACCAGGGGAGATCGACTCCTTCTTCTCGATATTCGAGGAGGCCCGCTACTCTGACCACGA
>CAZPNT010000146.1:0-2976 GCA_964588055.1 uncultured Candidatus Poseidoniales archaeon
GAAAAAGACATAGCGATAACAGGTGTTGTCGGGCTTCTCGGAAATGGCAGCGGCCCCTGCATCGCGTTAAGGGCCGATATGGACGCCCTGCCAATCCATGAGGAAGCGGACGTAGACTTCCGAAGCGAGATCGATGGCAAGATGCATGCCTGCGGCCATGATTGCCACACTGCAATGCTTCTGGGGGCAGCAAGGGTCCTGAAGGAAAACGAGAACAAAATAGACGGCACGGTCAAACTGATCTTTCAGCCTGCGGAAGAGGGCGGGGCAGGCGGGAAAATGATGAGGGAGCAAGGGGTCTTGGAGGACCCCGAGGTGAAGCAGATCTTTGGATTGCACGTGACTGATAAATTGCCTGTGGGCACCCTGGCGTCCAGGGAAGGCACACTATTGGCAGCCACGTCGTCAATCAAGATTCTAGTGAAAGGAAACGGGGGACACGCAGCAATGCCCCACCTCACTGTTGATCCGGTGGTCACCGGGTCGAAGATAGTGGTCGAACTCCAAACCCTGATCTCCCGTGAGCTGGATCCCCTGGAATCCGGCGTGATCAGCATCACCATGGCAAATGCGGGGACTGCGACGAACGTGATACCCCCGACGATGGAACTGCAGGGCACGATAAGGTCGCTGACCAGCGAGGGAATCACCCAATTGCAGCATAGGGTCAAGGAGGTAGCCGAATCGATAGCCACGGCCAATCGGTGCGAGGCGGAAGTGACGTTCCCGGGCAATGATTTCCCCCCCACCGTGAATGATGCCGAATGCTGGCAGCTGAGCAGAGCCGCATCAGAGGAAATTCTCGGGCAGGGCAGGGTCGCAGAGATGGGCCCGATAATGGGTGGCGAGGACTTCTCCTACTACACCCAGGTGATACCCGGCTGCTTCTCTTTCATTGGCGTCGGGAACCCGGAAATAGAGGCATATGGGGTGCATCACCCCAAGTTCAAGGTCGACGAGGACGCCCTATCCCTGGGCACCGCCATTCATGTCAACACCGCATTCAACGCACTGAAGAGCCCGACCTGATCCCCTTCGAACACCATCATAAGGCGGGGGATCGGCGCCATTGCCATGAAGCCCATAGGCGAGATAGAAGAAAAACTGGCAAGCAAGGCCGAACCGATCCTGGGGTTCAAGCCGTCCTCGAAGATCAAGAGGGGCCCCATCGGAATCCTGATCAGCATAATCTGCATAGTCATCGTGCTGATGGAATTCAGCCGTGCTGGCATAATATAGAGACAATGCCGCTTCGATGGATTCACAAGTGCTAGTTCGGGCGCATCGACGTGGAAGAGGCCCCGGTGGAGGAACCGTCTTCGGGAGTGCAGGGGACCCTCGTCCCCGAGAGGGTGGTCGACGGCCTCCCGACCATGTACTGCTTCGAGACCTGCCCCTTCTGCTTCAAGGTCAAGGCGCTCCTCGGCTCGAGGGGGATAGAGTACTCCAAGGTCGAGGTGGACCCCACCTTCAAGACGCAGCTGAAGTGGTCCGACTGGGGCAAGGTCCCCGTGTTCATCGACGTCGACGGCACCCAGGTCAACGACTCGAACTACATCCTCCACTACATCGACTCCAAGGGATCTAACTCATTCCCCAGGAAGGGCGAGGACCCCGAGCAGGACCGGTGGATGGACTTCTCGAACAAGGTGCTGGGCAAGTCCATCGTCGCAGTGATCTACACCTCGTACAGGACCTCCCTCCAAGCCCTCGACTACGTGACCAGGGTCGACAACTTCTCGCGTGGCAGCCGCATGGTCAACAAGTGGCTCGGGGCATTCATCATGCGGATGGTGGGCAAGAGCAGGGCGAAGATGTTCGACCTCCCCCCCGTCGAGAACCTCAAGCACCAGCTGGACGAGATGTCCAAGGGGATAGGGGGGGACTTCTTCGGGGAGGGGGAGCCCAACGGGGCGGACTACGCCAACTTCGGGATCCTCCGTTCGATGCAGGGGCTGAACGGGTTCGAGATAGTCGAGGGCCACCCGGTGGTTTCCGGGTGGTACGCTAGGATGAGGGAGCACTCCGGCGTGTACTAGGGCGGGCCTATCGGTAACCTATTGTGCCTCCTTCCCTAGCGAAATCACATGCCCGGCTGCCTCGATAACTTCCCCGACGATCTGGAGCCGACCCTCCCCTGCCTCTCCGACTCTCTCTCCGCCGGGCCCGCCTCGGGAGTGCTGATCCTCGTCATCGGGATCCCCCTGATAGGGTTCGTCAAGGCGTACCTGAGGAAGCTGCTAGACAGGGTCGACTTCGACGAGGGCCTCGAGAACTTCCTGTACAGGCTCGCGGGGGTCGCCCTCTGGGCGATCGTGTTACTGACCGCCGCCGACGAGTTCGGGATCAACGTGACGGGACTGGTGGTCGGCCTCGGGTTCGTCGGACTCGCAGTCGCCTTCGCAGCCCAGGACACGGTGGAGAACGTCATCGCGGGCGTGTTCATCATCATAGACAGGCCCTTCAGGGAGGGCGAGCGGATCCTGCTGCCCAAGAGCCTGGGGGGGACCTACTCAAAGTGGGGCGACGTGACGTACATCGGGCTCAGGACCACCAGGGTCAGGTCTACCGACGGCGTCCTGCTCACGATCCCGAACAAGCTTCTCACCAAGGACGCGGTGGCTAACTTCAGCCACAGCTCCGACATGGAGCTCAGGGTCAGGATCAGGCTGGGCCTCACCGCGACCTGGTCGAACGTCACCGAGGCGGAGGAGATAGTGAAGGACATCGCCGAGAACCACCCCGACATCGTGAGCAAGCCCAAGCCCCCCGAGGTCGTCCTGAGGGGGTTCGGGGACCAGGAGATAGTGATGGAGATCCGCTACTACGTCGGCAACGCGCGCAAGATGCGCCCCTCCAAGTCGTTCTTCGTCACGGAGATACTCAGGAGGTTCGAGGAGGCCGGGGTTACCCTGGCGTTCCCCGTCAGGGTCAACATGAACAGCGACGTGGACCTGGACGACCTCGGGTTCTAGA
>CAZPNT010000147.1:0-2952 GCA_964588055.1 uncultured Candidatus Poseidoniales archaeon
CGTAGTCAGGACGGAGCTCAAATTGGCTGCATAGTCCCGATGGTTTGAAACACCTAACGAACCATGGGGGCACACCGGTGAGGCAATGGAAGAGCATGACCTGATATATGACTGGAATGATATCGACTACTCGATAGACAGGAATGCGTCCAATCACCCACACGAGTTATGGTTCGACGATGAGACTCTGAGAGATGGTTTGCAGAGCCCTAGCGCAAGAAATCCAACAATTGAGCAGAAAATAGAGTTGGTAGACTACATGGAGAAGCTAGGCATCCAGAAGGTGGATCTGGGTCTTCCTGGAGCAGGCCCGTTCCATGTAGACCACATCGATGCTATGCTGGAGCACATGGGAGAAAACGGGTACAGCCTCAGGCCGGGATGTGCGGTGAGAACTGTTGTATCAGACATTGAGCCGTTGGTTGATTTACAAGCAAAACACGAGAGGCAGATTCAAGCTAGCGCATTTCTGGGAACTAGTCCGATAAGGCAATTTGCTGAAGGATGGACCATGGGTAGAATCATCGAGACTGCCGAGAAAGCTGTTACGTTCGCTGTAGACAACGACATTCCAGTGATGTTCGTTACGGAGGATACGACGAGGAGTAAGCCAGAAGAAATCAAGGAGGTCTATTCCAGGGCGATAGAATTGGGTGCAGACAGAATATGTGTTTGTGACACATGTGGACACGTTACTCCGAATGGAGTGAGGAAGCTCCTAGGATTCATCCAAGAAGAGGTGATTCCTGACTCAGGAGTCAAAAGGAGAGAAGTAGAAGTCAACTGGCATGGTCATCAAGACAGGGGCCTGGGAGTTGCGAATAACCTAGCTGCATACGAGGCAGGTGCTGACGTAATCCATGGAACGGCTCTAGGGGTGGGTGAGAGAGCTGGAAATGCCCCCTTGGACCAGACTCTTGTCAATCTGAGCCTAATGGGAGTAATCAAGAACGACCTAACTGCGCTAAACGAGTATACAAGGAAAGCTCACGAGTACGTGGAAGTAGCTCTACCACACAACTATCCGGTGTTCGGAGAGGATGCCTTTGAGACAGGGACTGGCGTTCATGCTTCGGCGGTAATCAAGGCGATGGACAAAGGCGATGACTGGTTGGCTGATCGGGTTTACTCAGGAGTTCCTGCTGGTGACTTCGGGCTACAGCAGGTAATTAGAATCGGGCATATGAGCGGTCGCTCAAATGTGATACACTGGCTGAAGAGGAACGGTTACGAAGCGGATGACGATCTGGTTGCTCACATGTTCGATGTGGCTAAGAATCAGAGAAGGATGATGACTGACGAAGAGGTTCACGCTGCAATTTCGGAATTCAGAGACTCGTAGTTAGAGGGCAGAGTTATACGGAGTCAAATTACTCGAGGGACATGAGAGGAAGGCTAGTTGCTATTTCAGTCCTGATTGCACTGGTGATGATTTCATCACCGGCTCAGGCACAAGAGGGAACAGAAGAAGAGGACAACGTGATTATCGACATCGTGCTACCACTCGCACTTGCGTTCATCATGTTCTCACTCGGTTTGGGGCTAACCACCAGTGACTTCGCATTGGTCTTCAAAGAGCCGAAGGCATTCGGAATCGGGATAGTCAATCAGATGCTGGTTCTTCCAATTGTGGGTTTCGCCATTGCAAGTATCGCTGACCTAGATGGGGAGCTAGCTGTGGGACTGATGATACTCGCATGCTGCCCTGGAGGAGTCACCTCAAACATTCTGACGAAGCTCGCCAAAGGTGATACTGCGCTTTCCATTTCCTATACTGCAGTCGTATCTGTTGTGTCCGTGATTACTTTGCCATTAGTTGTAGGTTTCTCGATGGACCATTTCATGGGAGAGGCGGCGCCGAGTATTGACATCATTGGGCTCGGAATTACGATGTTCTTGCTAACTACTCTTCCAGTAGCAATTGGAATGGCGATCAGGGCTGCGAAGCCGAATACTGCAGACTCGATGGACAGGGGAGTTAGCCTAACTGCAGCGGTCCTGTTTGTGATTATCGTGCTGGCTGCAATAGCTAGCGAGTGGGATACGCTGATGGATAACATCGGAACCCTCGGACCCTCGGTGGTGGCACTCAACGTCCTTATGCTCTCAATCGGTTACCAGAGTGCCAGAATACTAAACCTAGAGTCCGCAAGGGCAACTACTGTATCTATCGAGAGTGGCATTCAGAATGCGACTGTAGGGATAACGGTAGGAGGGTTGATTCTTGCCTCCCCGAGTGGGGGGCTATCCACCCTAAGCCTGCCTTCGGGAGTCTATGGAGTGCTGATGTACCTAGTCATAGCTCCTTTCATCTATCAGAGAATTTCGTCTTCCGAACACGCTGAGAACTCTGATGCTTGACTAGCAACGAAGACGAACGGCTATATTCTCTGGTTTGTCGAGATGGCATGTGAGAGTAGCAGTATTGGTGCTGGTGATGGTCGTCTTTGCCCCCTCGGGGCAGACCCTCGGGGAAGCAGGGCCTTACAACAGCCCCTCTGTGATTCAGGAAGATGTGATGGATACCTACTCGAGGTCGGTCCAGATTGCCTTCGATAGGGTTTCAGATATCGATTCATACGAAGAGGAAGAGTTGGCTAGGGCTAGTTCTTGGCTGGTTGTGACGGGAATTCCAATTGAAGAACACCACATGACAGCGGCGCAACCAGAAGAGACAGAGCCAGTAAGGCTTCTCAGAGGGTCTTTCATATGGACGTTCGATAATCCCAGCAAAGCACTGGAACTTCTCAGAAAATCATCCCTGGAGGGGGAGATTGAGTCTTTCTCACCTCTATTGGAGAAGTTTTTCTCACCAAGATTCGAGCCGAACGACCCGTATTTCGATGATCAATGGCACCTCAACAACTCTGGACAAACTAGTGGAGTGGCTGGGGAGGATGCGAATGTCATGGGAGTCTGGGACTCATTCAATGGTTCGGGAGTAGTAATCAG
>CAZPNT010000148.1:0-2921 GCA_964588055.1 uncultured Candidatus Poseidoniales archaeon
AATAGTAGGGTTGCTCTGGGCACAATCCATCTCGCCCATTGGGCTGCCGTATACTCCTCTTCGACCCTTCTCGACGCACCCCTATACATCCCCCATCCAGAAATGGTTACGAACATGGGTGCGGCCATACCTCCAAATGCTGCAGCTACAAATGCCGCAGGGTGGCCAACGGCAATCCCCTCAGGAGGTACAATAGCTGCCGTGTGAACCTCTATCATGCAGAGAACTGCAATGGCCCTTGTTCTGTCTATGTGACTAAGCCTCAAACCACTCCCCCACGACCGGGCTAGTTCAGGGGGCATGATTCAATGCTTCTATCGAAGGTTTCACTCCGTCCAAATGTTACTCTTCATCTGGCCCCATCATCGATCTTGCCCCGAAACCAATCGAAGCTATCGATGAGGCGTACAGTATGGCTATTGCGTAGTGAACATAACTGAGTGGCGCCCCAGCGTCTCCTCCGAAGTTTGTCCACCCCATAGCACCCATATTGTCAGTCACAGCCGCCTTGAAACTCTCAGCATCTTCATCTCCAATCTCGCTAAAGGTGTGAATCTCGAACACAGGCATCGACTCTGTGCTGTTTTCGGATAGGTCCGGACCCAGGTTACCGGGTCCACGTGTGTCCAAGTGGAATGTCACTTTCACCTTCCCGTACATTATCGCAGTAGTAATAGGCTCAACCTTCAGGTCAATATCCGCCTCTAGATACACTGGAAGTGCACCTGGCATGACGTCAACGTATGTCGAGGAACCGATCAACTTGCCCTGTATCTGGGTGTTTGATGGATCCACCTTAATCGTGTGCTCCACCATCTCTATTCCCTTGTGATCGGTCTTGCTGCCAACTACAGAGTTAGCGATGGCGTATCCTGCGACATTCAGGCTGAACGGGTCATTCGGGGTCGCTAGGGAACCAACAGTCCCCATCAAGGAAGTATCGTCGTTACCAGCATGAGCGGATAGAAGTCCGCTTGCCCCATCCTCTCTGTGAGGGGCCCTCCAAGTCAGATGCTCAGTCATCCCGTACACCTGGCCATCCTCGCATGGTATGTCGTACCCAATGAAACTCCCATCTGAGTCGTAGTCGTAGTCACACATCCCATCGCCGTCTGAGTTGATGTAGCCCTGTGCCATCCTCTGACCCAGTGTCTCTTCATTGGTACTCATCTTGTAAACTGACCAGTCTCCAGTGCTAATCCCGCCAGATCCGTAGTAAGTGGCATTAGTCTCCAGGCTGTTCCACGAGAAGAAGCCGAAGTAAGCGCTCACCGCGTCATCCCACCCATAAAGCCAGTTGCTAATTGGCATTGAGTAGTATGGCGTGTTGCCAGTGACGAAGTTTAGCAGCACGGGCATAACCGTGTCGAAGTAGAAATTCGCTACCCAGTCCCTCAGGGCATGTGCGGCTTCTTCGGAAATCCCGTATAGAGCCGCTACGTAAGCATCGTCCCAAGTGTGCTGGACCCCTTCAGAGTCCGGAAGGGACATTCCAGAGAGCTCACCGTACATGAACGGTCCGGGGAACGACGACTTGAGGCCTATGTCGGGGTCATTGAGGATGAAATCCGACTGTTCCATAGTTAGTCCGGCCATCCCTGCGAAGCTACCTCTGTTCAGGCCAATAGGGATGTAAGTTCCACCCAACGGGTCGTAGTCTCCGAAGGCTGTCAACCACCAATCATTGGAGATCATGGTGCCGCTGCCCCCCGTGAGGATTAGCTCAAATTCTGTTGGGGCACCAGTGAGGCCAAGCCCAACCCAAGGCTCAACGTAAGCAGCAACGTCTCCAATTGTTAGCAATCCAACATTGTACGTGGTCATGGCTCCGAAATAGTCAGCACTCTGTAGGGGGAGTAGCAGTCCAACCACCATTCCGGGTAGTGGGATGCCACTGATCTCGAATGATGTCAGTAGTCCAACGCTCTCGTTGAATAGTAAGTTTTCGAGGGTCGAAGGATCGGCGATTGACACGCCACTCACCTCGGCGAACCTCTCCTTGAGCTGCGGGGTCTCGCTGTTTATCTCCGCACCTCCTCCGTTCTCTACAAACTTAGATGCAGCCAAGGAGTAAACTGCCCAGTCCAGAGCAATAGTGTCCTCTGGTACACCAGTCCAGTTATTGTATCCCAAAAGCGTAGCCCTCACAGGAGTGACAGAATCGCTCGGCGCACCCATGCCAGCGATTAGAACTGGCCCTATATCGCAGGTCAGAGCTATGCAGTTGCCGTAACCATCATTCGCAGTATAAAATGTAGATTTTATTGATGCCCTTTCTGAAGTAAGGGAGTCATCAAGGGAAAGATTCCAGAGGTCTGTCTGCCCTGTTTCAAGATATGCAGCAGCTGAAACGTTGAACTCACTATTCATGTTTCCGAACTTGCCTCCGCCAGCAGCGCTAGCCATTTCTGCTATGTCATCCGAGGCCCAGATGCTAGGGGCCCTGTTGGAGAGGTCGAACTCGATCATCTGAGCAGCGAACATCGCCTTGGCGAATATCTCCCCGTACTCTATCCCATCTCCCATCCCTGCTATTCTCTGGGTGTTCCACAGGATGTTGATCTGGTTGACGACCGTGTCGCCAGATACTGATGCGTGTTCCACTCCATCGTCGTCTTTCCAGGTGCAATCCTCACACCATTCGAAAGACTCGTATCCTGAGTACGTAATCGACTCCTCTTCGTAGTCGTACTCAATTACATCTCTAGTTGTGTTTTCGTAGTAGATGAACGGCCCAACCCTCTCGTAGGTTGGCGCAGATCCGGCTAGAACCTCTTCCAAGTTAGCTATGGAATTAGCAAAGTATGCCTTCTGGGAAGAAGCGTTAATCCAGTCGTCATCGAAATCGGCGGTGTAATCGCGATTCCCATCATCATCCAAACCATCGTAACCACTCTTCACGGTAGTCTCCACATTGCTCT
>CAZPNT010000149.1:0-2902 GCA_964588055.1 uncultured Candidatus Poseidoniales archaeon
CTGCTTGGCTCCGATGGCCTGAGCGAACTTCCTAGCAGGCCTCTGTCCGTACTGCCTTGCGCTGACGACGAGGATCCTGCTTGGGTCGTATTTCGAGAGGAAGCTCGAGACCACGCGTATCCTCTCGTCGGTCTTGTTGACGTCGATGATGTGCAAGCCGCTGCTGTCGTGCTGCATGGTGTCGAGGAACTGCTTCATGTCAGCTGACTTCTGGTTTGTACCGATGTGCACTGCATGCCTCTCATAGACATCAGGTGAAACAAGCGGTGTTGTGTCCGACATTCGGTTTCCTCAGCAGCGCGGCCACCTGCCTTCGGTTGATAAGCGCTGCGCAGGGCGATTCGCGAGCAGACCCTCAGTCCTCTAGCTCTGAGAGGAACGTGCACTCAAGCTCCCCGTCCTCGTAGACCTCGTGTGAGCTTGGGAAGTGAACGCATGGCTTGGTGATGGTCGCGTAGAGGTCGAAGGAGTCGTGGAACGATAGTTGCTCGACGGGGGTGGTGATGCCCCAGCCCCTCGCCTCTACCTCCAATATCCACGTACCGTCGATGAAGTCTATCTGCCAGTCGAACCTCTCGCCGGGGTAGTCCTGGGTGGCCCTGACCTCCCAGAAGGGGTTGCCTCCTGACTGCTGGGCTCCGGGCTCCCAGAGCTTGGCCTCCACGTACCTGACCTGGTTGGTCTCGTTACCGATTAGGTCCTCCACGGTGCTGGAGTACGGGAACTGGGCCCTGAAGTTGATGACCAGGGTGGATACCGTCTCGTCGAAGAATATCGAGGTCTCGTTCTGGTAAAGTACCGAGTCCAGCTCGGTCCCTGTCTCGAAAGTCTCCGACCAGCCAACTGTAACGTCCTCGTCTATGTACACCGGTGGGTCCCTCCAGCTCTCCATTATCTCTCGCTGAATAGACAGTGCCAGGCACCCGCTGCTCATCATGGAGGACATCAGCAGGGAGGAGAGGATAATCGCCTTCCTAGACGCACCCATGTCGCTCCCGGGACGCTAATACGTATTCAACTCGCTTGCTTCCGGGTGCCTCTCGGTACTCATAGGGCACGTCAGCGCCTAAGCTCGGTCACCCTTTGTCGTCATTGAGGCGTGTCAGCGTGTCGGGACTCGGAAATTAATGTTCCAGTCCGAGGTGGTTCTCGGTTTTCCTAGAAGCCCATGCCGCCCATGCCGCCCATGCCGCCTCCCATGTCGGGCATTGCCGGGGCGTCTTCCTTCTGCTCGGGGTCGTCGGCGATGAGGGTCTCGGTGGTAAGAACCAGCCCGGCTATCGAGCCGGCCGACTCCAGTGCGTTCCTGGTCACCTTGGCAGGGTCCAGAATACCCGAGTCTACCATGTCCACGTACTCGCCAGTTCGGGCGTTGTAGCCGTAGTTCTCGTCGTCGTTTGACAGGATCTTGGAGATCACCTCGTCACCATCGGCCCCTGCGTTGGCTGAAATCTGCCTGGTGGGGGCTGCAAGTGCGTCGTATACCAGATTGATCCCGATGGCACGGTCGCCCTCTGAGGACTCCGCGAGCCCCTTGAGGACCTCGCGTGCTCTGAGTAGGGTGACTCCTCCACCGGCTACGACTCCCTCGGCCATGGCCGCTCTAGTCGCGTTGAGAGCGTCGTCCACTCTTGCCTTGGTCTCCTTCACCTCGGTCTCTGTCGCGGCTCCTATCTTCAGAACTGCGACCCCTCCCGTCAGCTTGCCGACCCTCTTCTCGATCTTCTCTCTGTCCCACTTGCTGGTGGAGAGCTTTGCCTGACCTCGTAGGAGCTCTGCTCTCTCCTCGGTGGCCTTCTTGTCCCCTCCGCCTCCGACCACGGTGGTCTTGTTCTTTGCGACGATGATTCTGTCAGCGCTCCCTAGGCTGGATGGTCCCTGGGCCTTCAGATCTGCGCCTTGGTCCTTGAAGAGTGGCTTCGCCCCTGTTAGGACTGCTATGTCCTCAAGCTGCTCGGCTATCTCGTCACCGAATCCTGGTGCCTTGACTGCCACTGCCTTGACTACCTTGCTGACCACATTCAGAACCAGGGTCGCAAGGGCCTCTCCCTCTATGTCCTTGGCCACGATCAACAGTGGCCTCTTCTGCTGAACGCTTGCCTCCAGCGAGGGAAGAAGGTCCTGTGCAGAGTTGATCGTGTGATCTGTGAGCAGTATCAGGGGGCTCTCGTGCACTGCCTCCCTCTTCTCCCTGTCAGTAATCATGTAGGGGCTCATGTACCCCTTGTTGAACTCCATTCCCTCGACGACATTCAGGGAGGTCTCGATTGACTTTGCCTCCTCGACGGTGATCACGCCGTCTCTTCCTACCGCATCGACCGCCTCGGCGATCAGGGAACCTATCTCCTCGTCGTTGTTGGATGCGATTGTGGCCACCTGCTTGATCGTCTCGCTGGCCTCCACCGGGACTGCCCTATCCTTCAGCGAATCCACGACGGCCTCGACGGCCTGGTCGAACCCTGCCTTCAGCTCAACTGGGCTGGATCCAGACTCCATGTTCTGGAGCCCGTGGTGACAGAGGCTCTGGGCCAGTATTGATGCCGTAGAGGTTCCATCTCCTGCGTTGTCCTGGGTCTTGCTGGCTACCTCCTGTATCAGCTTGGCACCCATGTTAGCGAACGGTTCGCCCAACTCTATGTCCTTCGCTATGGTGACTCCGTCGTTGATGATCGATGGGCTTCCCCATGACTTCTCCAGGACTACCGTTCTTGCTGCTGGGCCTAGGGTGACCTTGACCGCGTTAGCGACAGTGTCGATCCCCTCCAGTAGCTTCTCTCTTGCTTCTTCTCCGTAAACTATCTTCTTTGCTCCCATTTCTTCACCCCATTACCTTGGCTTGGATGTCTTCTTCGTTGATTAGCAGGTAGTCCATGCCCATCCACTCCATCTTCGTACCGCTGAA
>CAZPNT010000150.1:0-2900 GCA_964588055.1 uncultured Candidatus Poseidoniales archaeon
CTGTTCATCAGAGGCTTGTTGGTGTTGGGGTCAATCAAGTGGGGGAACTCGTCTAGCACCTCGGTCATCTCGTTACCTCTCTCGCCGCATCCAATGTATACTACAATCTCTGCGTCGGACCACTTTGCAAGTTGTTGCTGAGTCACCGTCTTGCCAGAACCGAATGGGCCGGGGATTCCGGCAGTTCCACCCTTGGCAAGGGGGAAAAGGAAGTCTAGGATTCTCTGTCCGGTCATTAGGGGGACGTCTGGAGCATATTTCTGTGTGAATGGTCTTGGATGCCTTACTGGCCACTCCTGCATCATCGCGATTTCGGTTCCGTCATCTAATTTGCAAATCGTTTCAGTGATGTTGAAAGTTCCGCTCTCTATGCTCTTGACCACACCTCCCTTCTTAGGAGGAACCATCACTCTGTGCTCTATTGTCTCCGTTTCTTGGACGATCCCGATGACCTGTCCTGCAGAAACTTCGTCCCCTGACTTGACCTTGGGATTGAACTCCCACTTCTTCTCTAGATCAAGTCCATCGGCATCCACTCCCCTTGTTATGAAAACCCCCATCGTCTCTTCCAACTTAGGTAGAGGTCTCTGAATTCCATCGTAAATCTGTGTTAGAAGACCCGGGCCAAGCTGCACTGATAGTGTCTGACCAGTTCGAACAACTGGTTCTCCAGGCTTGATTCCCGATGTCTCCTCGTACACCTGAATCACTGACTGGTCGCCATGAAGTTCGATTACTTCCCCCATCAAACCTTCATCACCGACACGTACGACTTCGTACATCCGAGGTGCTATTCCTATCGCTGTCACTACTGGCCCGGAAATCCGGTATATCACTCCATTTTCTTTACTCATTTTTTTTCACTTCCTTATTTTGTTTGAATCTCATTTCCAAAGGTCGACACCCAGTGCCGACTTGATGGACTCTCGGAGGGTGTTGTCCTCCTCAGTCCCAATACCCAGAACAGTGGGCGTTACGCTCTCTGAGAGCTGCAACCGCAATCTCTCAGGAACCCGCATTAGGTCGAAGTTGTCTACAACTACGACTCCAATCTCCGACTGACTTAGAAGACTGCGGAGAATCTCAGCCATCTCCTCGTCGTCAGAGGGGTTGTACAGGTTTTCCACACCTGCAAGTTGGAATCCAAGTGTGAATTCCAAAGGTCCTACTACGGCTATCTCCACATTTTCACCTCAGTAGTCCATGTGCGCTTCCAATACTTCGTTCGGTAGTCCAACTGCCTTGCCACGCACTAGCAATCGCAGATTTCTGACCTCCAGCGACTTTCTCTCTATATAGTAAATTATGGGGAATGGGGAGATGGGACTCAGATGTGCGAACCTCTTCAGAACTGCATGTCGATGGTGTGAGAGCAACTCTGCATAGGGATCCAGACTGCCTATCCTCCGAGATTCTGACATTGCCTCGTCGAATCCAGAGTCGTCGAAAGAACCGCTTCTTCGGAGGGTTTCCAACAGCTCTTCGTCAGTCTCAGCTTGACAGGCCTGTCGCATGGTCCCAGGATCTATCTTTCCACCCGGGATGAGCATCGATTGCCTCTTCTCTACTGGCATTTCCATCCTAATTGCCCTGAACTCATTGATTATGTTCCTGTGGTCTATTTCCATTCTAAGGTACCTTCGCAGTCTCGGTCCGCCGTCTCTCCCCCTCACTGCCTTTAGTGCATCAGAGAAGTACTGCAAATCTAGAGCGTTCTCCATGTCCTCTAGCTTGGCATCGGAATCTAGTTTGGATAGAGTTCTGCCCCAGGATGTTCCGGACATCGCTTCTACAGCTTCCTGTAGTCCTTCTGTGTTTCTCACGATATTCAACCAAGAGGAATTTCTGGGGTTTTCCGATGGGAGAATCTGCTCCTCTATTACCTTGTCCGATGCTCCACCGTTTACGGCCCTAAGAACCGTCTTGGCTTTCTCGTAGTCGAACCTTTCTACGTATATCGCAACTAGTGACTTCAGATGCCCCTGGCAGAACTTCAGTACTCCTGCTAGGTCATTGTCCAGATTGTGGAAAAGGGCTGCTTCGATAGCATCCGCACCACTCATCCTAGAGCCATAGATGTCCATCTCGGTCCTGTAACCCATCTCCCCAATGCTGGCACCAATTGATTCGGGGCCCTGTTGAACAAGCTGACGCATCCTTGTCGTGTCAATCAATGAAGCCTTGCGAGCCTTGGCTCGCGCAGAAGCATTGTACAGATTTGAACGACCGTTCAGCGCCCTTGCCATCCTTCCCTCACCTTTCTCCGAATAGGATTTTGTTTACTTCCCCGAGATTATCCTTCCATGCCGCTTCAAGGCGGAAGTCAAATCTGTAGTCTAGGACAGTTGAACCATCCTTGGATTCCAGAACGAATCCCCCTAGCCCTTCTATGTCCTCACCCATTGTGAAACCACTCTTGGATAGGGTCGCCCTGTCAGAGGTGACGGGCCGCATTATCATCCCAGACTTTGAGGAACTGGCTTCCTTTACCAAGGAGTCAAGGATCCCCTTCCTCCCCTTCATCTTCGGAGATCTAACTTCCTCTTTCACAGATTCCCAAGTAGCGTCCAGCTCCTTTCTCTGTGCGATCAGCGCCCTCTTCTGGTTTGCTTGCCTAGCAGAGGCAACCACTTCCACAGACAATTGAGCACTCTCCCTTTCAGCTTTCGTAGAAGAAACAGAGGTTGCTTCAGCCACCTCTTTCTGAGCCTCTTCCTCAATTCTTTGTGCTTCGGCTTGTGCAGCATCGACAATTTTCGCAGCCTCCGCTCTTGCTTGGTCGGCAATCTCAGCTGCTAACGCATCCAGTGTCATCTTCTCACCTCTATAGTACCAAATTTGGTCTTCGCACTCTGCTCAGAGCAGGAACAGTGCAAGGAATCCAAACAGTACGATGGTCT
>CAZPNT010000151.1:0-2891 GCA_964588055.1 uncultured Candidatus Poseidoniales archaeon
GGTGTAGGCCACCACCACTGCCAGGCTGGAGTTCTTCCAGACGTTCATGTACTGGTTGTTGAGGAGCGGGACCATGCTCCTGAGTGCCTGCGGGAGTATCACCAGCCTGAGCCTCTGGTAGGGGTTGAGGGAGAGGGATATGGCTGCCTCGACCTGCCCCCTGGGCAGGGACTGGATGCTGCCCCTGACTATCTCGGCCACCACCGAGGTCGTGAACAGGGTGAGGCCCAGCATCATGGCTAGGAAGGCGGGGGTCATCTCGAATCCGGTGCCCTTCACTATGTCCCAGCTTCCGGGCGGATCGATTGTGCCGAACGGTTCGTAGATGTCCCTGCTGTACTCCGGCCACGACACCCCGCCAGCGATTGCAATCCCCATGGCCACGGACATCGCCGCTACCCAGATTGTGAAGCGCCTCCTGATGCCGGCGTCCGTGTCGTCGATCTCCAGGTTGTTCATGCCATCGTCATCGATGTTGGTGTTGACGAAGAACGCGTAAATCACCAGCGCTATGGCTCCTAGTGAGGTCAGGAATGAGGATGCTATCTGGCCGATGGACTGGGCGTCTTCCACCTTCTCCGTGGAAAGGAACGGCATCATTGTGGAGACGCACAGGAAGAGCGAGATGATCAGGAATATGTCTGCTGCCAGTGGCTCGTTCCTCCACCCGAGGGGGGAGAAGGGCCTCCTCGCCAACCCGAGTCCCGAGGGGCTCGAGGCCTCCCTCGGCTCGACCCTGTCCTGGAAGCGGAGCAAGACCCTGAGGAGCATCAGAATTGCGACCCCTATCATCACATGGAAGTAGGACCCGAAGTTCACGAACCATGTGCCCTCGTTGCTGATGTAGACGGCGGCTTCGCTGCCGGTATCGCTCTCGGAGAGTTCCCCTATTCTGTACTCGTCGATGAAGAAGGGCAGTTGCGCCCCCATCTGGCTTGAGATCAGGAATAGGAGGACGGCGAGTGGGAGGTTCCTGAAGACCTCGACGTAGACGGTTGCTGCCATGGAGGCGAGCTTGTTCGTCGATAGCCGCGTTACCCCTACGATGACGCCGAAGACGGTGCACAGGAATATGCTCACCAGAGTGACTCTGGCGGAGTTGATTATCCCGGCCTTCAGGAACACCCACCTGGAGTCCTGGTTGGGCTCTGCCTCCATCGGCCAGGGGTTGATCCTGAACGTGTTCACCTTCTCCATGAAGTCGAACCTGACCTCCCACCTGTTGAGCATCGTGGGGCTGGTTCCGTCGTTCTGCAGGAAGATGAGCCTGAGGAAAAGGTAGCTGATGAATGGGAAGAAGACGAAGAAGGCCAGTGCTGCGGTCCTCTTCGACTGGACGGACGGCTTCGCCCCCTCCCTGGATAGGAGGAGGGTCCACGATATCGCCACGAACAGCGTGACTGCGGATAGGAATGCGGGAATGTCATCAGTGATGAAGGGGAACAATTGCATGTTCATCGTGAAGTAGACGAAGAGTAGTATCGAGGAGAGGGAGACTAGGATTCCGAATCCCTCGGGCCTAAGGATGTAGTCTCTGAGGGAGAGTAGGAGGAACTTCAGCGAGCCTTTGTTGGACTCCTCTTCGTACTCGCTGACCTTGACTCCCGTGATTGGGTCGATCCGATCGGCCCTGACGGCCTCTGTGGCCCCTTCGGAGTCGTCTGTGGAGCCGAGTATGCGTTGTTTGATTTTGTTTGCTTGGAACAGGACAGGCCTCGTGAATGATGAGAGGACTTCGTGGATGTTGTTCTGGAGGAGGAGGACGCCTGCGACGAGGGCCCCTCCCAGGAAGATGAACGGGACCTGCGTCCCGGCTTTGAAATCCATGCCTGCGTGGACCATTACGTAGTAGCAGATCAAGTAGGCCACGATGCCGAAGATGGATGTGGAGATGGTGGACCAGTCGAAGTCCTCCTGCTCCTCTCTCCTGATGTAGCGGGGGATCCTCCCGATAGCTTTGGCCATGGCCCTGAACTCGTTCTGTATCAGGAGGAAGCACATCAGGATCGTACCTCCGTAGAACAGCATCATCTTGTCCATGGGGTAGAACGACAGGTTCGCCTGCTTGCCCAGTACGGGGATGTCCCTTGACATTGAGGTGATGTAGTCCGCCGACATCCCGAGGAACTTGTTCGAGTAGAGCCAGAAGCCGTAGACTAGGGCCAGGTAGGCGATGATCGTGAGGGACTCCCTGAGCGCGCCCTCGGGAGTCGAGGCGCGGGCCATGGAGCGTCGGATCGGAGGCATTACGCTCCTGTCGACGAAACCTCGGATGGGAGACTCGGACATTATCTCACCTACGCTCCTCTCTGACTATTAGAATTAGTGTGGGCCCCCGGGGGAGTTGACCCCCCCGGGGACTTACGTTTCTCCGTCTAGCCGTTTATGCGATCAGCGCATTGCAGGCGCGTACTGGATCCCACCCTCTGAGACGAGGGCGTTCAGGGTTCCAGCGCGGGAGATCAGGCAGTCGTTCATGGCGTCAGATCCGCTGACTCCATCGTAGTCGCCTGCGCAGAAGGCGTCGTCGTAGGCCTCACCGTAGTTACCGGCTGCTCCTAGGACGGCTTGCATCCAGGTCCCAGCTAGTGGGTTGGTAGCAGTGCCCAGACCTAGGTTCTCGGTCAGTAGGCGGCATACGCCTGGGTCGGCTGTTCCACCACCATCAACGGTAGCGCAGGCGTCTGTGGCCATTTGCGCGTAGTTGCCGGAGGTTACGCCGTTCTCCTCAGCGGTTACCATTCCGTACCATACCCATGTCACGACGTCCTTGAAGTCTGAGTCGTAGTCTCGGGTAGCGGCTCCTAGAGGCTCCTTGGACATTAGCTCCTGAGCGATCCAGATGCCCTCGGTGGGTGCATCGGTCCAGGTGTCGTCGTTGTCCAGCTGCC
>CAZPNT010000152.1:0-2869 GCA_964588055.1 uncultured Candidatus Poseidoniales archaeon
TGTATTTCCTCTCTTTGGTTACAAATAATGACAGTTTTTTTGCTTTTTTTCACTATTTTTTCCACTGCACATCCGAACTACGGATATTTCCACTGGAAAGATATAACTAAATGTAACAAAAACAAACATTTTATTACTATCTTTGATGGAGTATCATTCTGTAGGAGTTTTTTCATGTCAGATGCTTCCTCCAGATTCGACCAAAATGAACCCAAGAAAATCAGAAGCAAACATCGGCGTAGGATTCTCTCCCTACTTTCTGAGGGCGAAGCCACCGTGTCGATATTGTCCTCTGAATCGGATCTCAGAATGCCCCACGTTTCTGCAGAAATTAGTCGTATGAGGGAGGAAGGCCTGGTGGCCAGTGATCTTCCCCCAGGTTCCAGAGGTGCAAGGATTAGACTTACTGAGAAAGGTTGGGAAGCCCTAGAGGGGGACGAGTGGTCGAAAGTACTAGAGTTGAAGGAAATCCCTTCAAACTTGGATTATTGCTGTGTTATTTCCAGAGACGAAGGAAATTTAACCCTCTGTTTTTTGAGCTCTCCAAGGGAACCAATGGTGCAGATTCCAAACCGAATTGCGGCAAACATTTCGGAAAATACCCCATCCACAAGAAACAAAGGGGTGTCCTGGAGTTGGGCCGTTCTTTCTGAGAGCTCTCCACGTTGGTTTGACAGAGAAAACATGGCAATCCTGGAATCGCCTCCGGAGATGGCAGGTCCAGGTAGTATAGAGTCATATGCAGAAAAACCCCAAATCTTCGGCATCATTAGGGCTAAGCTTCTGAATCCATCTGTTAACTCGATTATTTCTCCAGGAGCATGGTTCTCACAACCTGAGCAGATTCAACGAGCTCCCTTGGATGAGGCCACTCACCACAGGGGCGAGTGGGTGATGGGATCACCTCATAGTAAATCTCCCCATGTCAGACCAACTCAACCGATTGCTGCTACAATTAAGGAAAGGCTACCGCTTTCCGTTCTTCTCAGATCGGCTAAGACGAACTCAATTGTAATTGCAGATCTTAGCGGATTAGGAATCGAAGGGGATGAATACCCAATTGGAGCACTTGAATATTGGATAAAGAAAGCCCATCCTAGACTTTCTGAGTCCGAGAGGAGAAGGAGACTAAACTCGCTAATTGATAGAATTTCAACCTCCAGACGAACAAAGGTCCCCGAATCTACGATCAGGAAATTTAGGAAGGATTGGGCAGGGCGAAATTTTTCCACCGATGATTCAAGCATCAGGTCAATTGAGCTGAGGGGTCTAGGAAAATCTGCAACAGAGTCAATAATCCGATGGTCAATGGATAATGATGCCATACCTCTAGTAATCGAGATTAGACATGAATTGGCAAGTGAATTAATTTCCAGAATTGCATCTAAGCAGAATCTTAGATTGGTAATTGTGAATAAAATACCAAACCAATTTTCTTCATTCGGAGTTCTTGAAGTAGATAGGATTCGAACACTTCCATGGTTGAGTTATCGCACTTCTTCAGGAGAGAGAATTCCCGTCAAGATGGTCGAACAAGGAAAAACTGCAGATTTCCCGCAAGAATCCGAAAACACCACAATTTCTCCATGGGATATTCTGGGGTTCCCTTCTCATGGCAAGGGATACCAGCAAGAAATAGAAAGTGACTCCGCATCTATAATTAGATCCGCTATTTCTCAATTTCCTGATGGAGACGAGGAATGGGCAAATCAAATGGAGGCAATGTACCCCCTCGCCTCCTGGATAGCTTCTCCAAAGACAACTAGATGGCAAAGATGGCAGAGAGTTTCTCCAAGATTGGATTCAGAGTGGATAGCTCTCCTTGACTTGGACTATCTTCCAATTGAGAAGATTTCAGAACTGGCCGATCAAGCCCCAGAATCAGTCAAGGGAATTTTCTCTCAAAATATAACTGCTAAACTACGAGAGAATCCAGATAATTTGCTAAGATCCTGGCCGGCAATAGATCCGAGACAAGCTAATTCCGGTGCTTCTTGGCTAGCATCCCACTTCATTCAGAACTCAGCATGGCTTCCTGAGGAGACTCATTCTGACATTCTTGGTTGGGCTGTGGAGGCTTGGCTTTCAGAGCCTCCCACGAAATCTCTAGGAGCTCTGGATGGGCTCAAATGGCTTCATGGAACGACAAACTTGGAGGAAGTAGATTTTGAAAGAATAATCGTTAGAATTAGAGACAGGGGAAACTCACTACCCGTTGGACATCACCTCAATACTTGGTCTAGACTTTATGACCACGCTTTAGGAAAAAGAGTGGCGACGTTTGAAGACGTGTCGTTATTCATTACACACCTTCCGAATTCATGGTGGGCGCCATTTTCCTCAGAATTCTTGGCAATAATTCTGAATAGCCCCGGTGCAGAAGAACTCTTCAGACTCAACATTCCCTGGTGTTCAACCATTCTTCGACCAATCGGCGAGACTTCTGATGCTCCCGGGCTTTCTTCTACTACTAATCCTGGATGCAATATCGAAATATTACCTCTACTTCAGAGTCACTTGCGCCCAATTCGCGAGTGGTCCGGAGAACCAAACTCAATGAATCATCTCTGGGATTTACTGAATGCACTGGAGTCAATCAGAGCAGGGACTCCTCCATCAATAGGACGCTCGCACAAACTATCAGGTTGGCTCGCACAACCTTCTGAGAAATGGCCGAACTTCACCCTGGAGATGATTATGGACGGGGACGCCAATGTATCAGAACGTCTGATTCTTGGGAGGTCCGGATTTCACGAAGGACTCAGAAAAATCGATGTTTCCGTCCAACCGTTGGGTTCTTGAGCAAATCTGTAGGCGGAGTATTGCCCAACCGGCAACACCGTGTGGACGAAACCCCCTCGCCGGAGGT
>CAZPNT010000153.1:0-2830 GCA_964588055.1 uncultured Candidatus Poseidoniales archaeon
CCTGTCAATCGAATTCAGGCAAATTGACACCGCTTCGAGTGTGATGGTCATATGCTCGTCTAGTAGTGCATTTTCGATTGCCAGTAGTCCTGTTAAATCTGCTCTACCACAAAGGCCACAAGAAGACGTAACCGTGCTTTTCCTTAGGTGTAATTCCGGATTGAAACTGGAGGACTCATTGAGCATTATGGACGCTACTCCTTCACCTATCGTAATAGTCGAGATATCACTCATTGAGTCAATTATTCCCTCCGAGTAAAGGAACCCCAAAACAAGAATTCTATCATCACCCTCCGTCCTCATTGTTATTCCTAGATCGAATTTCGTATCTGCGCTGTCTGAAACCGAAATAGAAAGCGGCGACTCAGATGTCACATAGTCCGTTTCACGAGCAATCCCTTGTCGGCTGAGCCTTGCAACATCCCTAGATTCTAGTCCGTCCATGGTGCCACGAGGAGTAAATGATTGATATGTGTGACGAGTCAACTAACCAACCGTTGAAATAGAACCAATTATACAGGAAAAATATGGGCATACTAGGTGGCGATGGGTTTTCCCTACCAGTAGTATCTGAAACCGAAGTAGTTGATGTACAAATAAATTTCACAGAAACAGCAATTCAGGCACTCAAGCAAAACATGAATGGGGATGAGGACACCCATGTTTTGATTATTAGCGCTCAATCTGGTGGCTGCTCAGGATACCTATATGACATGAAAATTATCGAAGAGCCGGAAGGCGAAGGCTTCCAGATAATAAACGTGGGAGGAATCAATGTATTCGTTCACAACAAGGACAGCCCCATGCTCAATGGAATCAACGTAGATTTCAAGGAGACTCTGATGGGCGGCGGCTTCCAAATTGAAAACCCCAATGCTGACAGATCTTGTGGTTGTGGGCAGTCATTCGGCTGAGGTTTTCTCTTGCACTCCCAAGACTCTGTTTCGGAGTATTTCGTAAGGAGCGATAGCGTCACTCTGCTGCAGGGGAAAGACTCAACGAACGTGATAGATAGAGTAGTTTCGACAAAAATACATGACAATCCGAACTCAGACAGTATCGAGGTGCTATTCTGCGATTACAACGGCCGTGTCACGGACCTGGGCTCAATATACATGATACAGGGGAAGTTACTTCTTTTATCATCCAAAGAAATGGGTGAAAATACTCGAAAGACCCTAGTAGACGGCAAATCATGGGACGAGGACTGTGAGGTAATTATCGCAGACGAAGCCATAGTAAGGGTATCATTAATTTCAATCGACACACATCTAGTCCTATCTAAAATCGGACTCGATGAAAAAGATGTTGAAACTAGCAGAATCATCGAAATCGATGATAAGATTGTGGTGAAATCTTCCTATCCTAGAGGTTCTGTGCTTGATATCTTACTTCCTCGGGATCAAATTGACTCACTAACCTCGATACTTGACCAATTGAGCTATGTGGAGATGAATGAGGACAGATGGGAGTACCTCAGAATGGGCTTGTGCGTCCCTAGTCTAACTGACATCGCGGGCAGACTCCCCTCTGAATGTGGCATGGACACACAAATTAGCAGCGATAAGGGGTGCTATCCTGGTCAAGAGGTACACGCGAGGTTGGAGAGCAGAGGAAGGACCGTAAAGAGGATGTGCCTGATATCCGGAGAATCCCCAATCACTGTGGGAAAGCATCGTTCATCAAATGGCTCTGCTGTTCTCGTCTCTTCCTCGATAAGCTCACCGTCCGAATCACTAGCAGTGGCAATATTGAGGTTGGATGATATAGAATCAGGCATAGTTAATATCGAAGGGTCCGACTATACAGTCGACATTGTCACTTATCTCTGAGTAACTCATCGAATTCCTCATCAGTTTCCAACCACAGTGAGAGAGGCATCAAAGGAACAAGGCGCAAGGTCCCCATGTTCCTATTGAAGAGATAAACGTCGGGTTCGAAAACATCAACCATCTGCCTCTGGAACGTCAACCTTACATCAGCTCCTCTGCTTCTGAAGAATAGTATCTCAACTGTAATGCCAATTATGGTTGCAGTATACAGTACAAGTAGAACGCTTATAGAAAATGGAACAGGATCGATCAATAGCTCACCTGTGCGAATCTTTGAACCATACATAAGCTGCCTAGATAATAGGAAAATTAGCCCTACACCCACCCAAGGTCCTAGTTTCTCATCAACATATGACTCCATTGGGATGATCCTCCTGTGTGTAGGATCTGCGAATGTAAGGGTGCTCTCGGTAGCGGCGCGTATTACAGAAATAGCAGAAACAAGAATGATGTAAACCAGTGAACTTAGGAGCAGTACATTGAACGAGCTCATTGGGGAATATGAAACAATTAGGTAGGCGAATAATCCAAGGAATACAGTAGTAGGCATTCTGTGGATAGATGCAAGAGCCTTGCCAAACTCCTTCGAACCGTCGTCCAACCTTGGTATGCCAATTATCTCCCAACGTGTATATCTCTGTATTATTATAGCCACACCCGACAATACTTTCTTATCGATAAGTATCCATTCTACCAGTTTCAGAAGCGGCATCATAGGTATGCTAATTATCGCAGCGAAGATCCCTACAAGAGGCCAAAGAATTAGGCTGGGGAAAAGAAGGAAGTGCTGTAATCTAAGCCTATGCAGTAAGTCAGATTCGATTCTACCTTGCCTATCAGAGGAAATATGCACTTTCCTAGCCTCGGCATCCAACTCCCCCCTATATCGTGCGAGTGGCATTCCTGCATCAAGTACCCGACGAACCTTTTCCCTGTAGTGCTCGTGCTCGGGTTCAATTCCAACCCACCATCTCCAAGCAAAGGATACGGGTAGGGCG
>CAZPNT010000154.1:0-2822 GCA_964588055.1 uncultured Candidatus Poseidoniales archaeon
CCACTGGATAACCGTCTGCATCGTCTCCATCGGGATCAGCAGGTGGCTGGAGTACCTCTCCCGCTGCTCGTAAGAGTCCCTGTTGTAGGCAGCAGCAGCCTCTAGGAGCCAGTCGCTCATGGATTGCGGCTGGAGTGGCCGCGTTTGAGGCTACGCTAGGGAAACGTCCAGGACCACGTGGTCCCAGTGAGGTGCGTATGACTTCACCCGAACCAGACTCGAGTCGATTGCAGAGTCAGGTCTGATGGAGGATACGGAGGACTCGATCTCCTCGGACCAGGAAGAGTGGTCCGATGTGGGGGCTAGTCCGTGGACGTGCAGAGTTCCACCATTCTGCTTCAGCACCCTGAGTGCTGCCTCCAGTCCCTCCTCCGCGCTTGGGAGAAGCCCGAGGAAGACCCTGTCCGCGACTCCCTCCAGCGACTCGCTAGTGATTCTGCTGTCACCCTCGTGTACCACGCACCTGCCATCGACCCTATTCGCCTCAAGCCCCCACCTGAGTGCCTCAACTGCCTCTGGGTTCCACTCGCAGGCGTGCACTAGGGAGGCTCTGCCGTGAACCAGGGCCGGGAGGGTGTAGTAACCGATTCCCGCGTATAGGTCCACCAAAACTTCGCCATCCCGGGTGACCTCCCCCATCCTCCTCCTCTCGTTCACGTTGCCGGAGGAGAACATGCAGCGAGTCATCCGGTAACCGTAATCCACTCCGCTCTCGCGTCGCACGACCCAGTCGTCATCGCCGAGCAGCATCTCGACACCGCTCTCCCTACGCTCTCCGCTGACCTCGCCCATCCGCGCGAGCCTCTTGGCCCCGAGGGCTTCTGCGACAGCCTCCCAGAGCCCCTCGTCCGATGCCCATTCCGGCTCGTTGAATGAGCCATGGGGGACTATCGCCACGTCCGAGAAGCGCTCCCATCTCCTAGGAAGCCCTCCCGGCATGCCGCCGGACGCCCATTCCCTGACAGCCTTTTCCAGGCGGACATGGGGGTCATCTCCGTCCATCCTATCGCCCCTGGAGATGGGCGCGGATCCTCTCGGCCATCTCCTTGCCTATTCCCGGTACGTCACACAGGTCCTTCACGCTGGCGTGCTCTATCCCCTTCCTGCCCCCGAAGTGCCTCAGCAGTGCTTGTATCTTCTTCGCCCCGAGCCCATCAACATCCTCGAGGGGGTCAGCTAGGGCACCCTTTCCCCGGCGCTTCTTGTGGAATGCGTTGGAGAATCTGTGCGCCTCGTCACGGGCGTGGATAAGCGCTCTGCCCTTTCGGTCAAGCAGGATGCTCTCCCTGTCACTCATGTGGAGCGACTCCTGCCTCTTGGCAAGCGCCGCTATCGGGAACAGGCCAAGCAGGCCCATCCCACCTAGCGTACTCTCTATCGCTGACAGGTGCGTCTCGCCTCCGTCAAGGAGAAGAAGGTCGGGCCACTCCTCCCGGTTCTTCGCCCACCTGGAAACCACCTCCGACATCATCCGCAGGTCGTCCTGGGCGTCCGATCTCACTCTGTATGTCCTGTACTCCTCCTTGGATGGCCTGCCCTTCCGCAGTACTACCGATGCGCCCACTCTCTCCTTGCCTAGGGTCTGAGACATGTCGAAGCACACGATGTGGTCCAGGGTCTCCAGGCCCAGGAGGCGGGCAGCGTCGTCTGCCGCGGTCTTCTCGAGGTTCCCTGAGCGAGTCCCCCTGATGAGGTGTATCTCCGCGTTCCTGTCTGCCATCTTCCTGAGCTTGGCCAGCTCCCCCCTGAGGGGGACTCTGACCTCCACGGAGGCCCCCCTCCTCTGGGAGAGCCAGCCCTCCATCGATTCCCCCATCGGCGATGGGACAAGGAGGCTCTTCGGGGGGCGTCTTTTGGAGTAGTGCTCGGATAGAACCAGGGAGGCCGAGTCCGACACGTCCCCTCTGTGTATCAGCTGGTACTCCGACTGCCCTCTGATTATCCCCTTCTTGGCGTGAAGGATCACAAGGCACCCGCTGTCACCGCTGGAGGCGAACCCGACGGCGTCGCAGTCCTGGTAGAAGCGACTGGAGACGACGTTCTCCGACTTGGCGCTCTGGACTGATCCTATCATGTCCCTGGCCCTGGCCGCCCTCTCGTAGTCCAGCCTCCCCGAGGCCTCGTCCATCTCGGACTGGAGCCTCTCTATCAGGACACTTGCATTCCCGTCGAGAACGCTCTGGGCAGCCATGACCCTCTCAGCATAGCCCTCGTCTCCGCCCGACTCGATGAAACCGAATGGGGGCTTGTCCGTCTTGTCCCTGATTCCGAAGTGCCTTCGGAGTAGCTTGACCACCAGCTTGGCTGCACCTGCGTCTGGGAATGGCCCCCAGATCTTCGAGCCCTCGGGAGGGTTCCTGGTGTACATTATCCGGGGCTTCTCGTGAGCAGTTAGTGCGATGAATGGGAACGACTTTCCGTCCTTCAGCATGGAGTTGTACCTCGGCTGGTTCGACCTGATCAGCTCCCTCTCCAGGACTAGGGCCTCCGTGGGAGTCCGAGTGACGATGAAGTCGACCTCCTCCGACTCCTGCAGGAGCCGCGGCACCATCTCCCTGTCCGGGCTCTTCGCGAAGTAGGACCTCACCCTAGACCTGAGTTCAGTCGCCTTGCCGACGTACAGCACCCTGCCGTCCCCTCTCTTGAACAGGTACACCCCCGGCTCCTTCGGGAGCTCCAACTTTCCTTGGTCTACGCCCATTTACGGATGAAGCGACGGCCGCCGGGTTTGATTTACACTTTGCAAGACGGAGCACCGTGACCAACCAGCGCCAGCTCGACATATTGGCCTACCTCTCGGGCTTCGGGAGGGACCTTGAGGA
>CAZPNT010000155.1:0-2799 GCA_964588055.1 uncultured Candidatus Poseidoniales archaeon
CTATGCAGAGGATCTTGAGCCCTCCCCCTTTGACCACTCGGGTACACCTGCACCTTCCCGAGTGAAGACTTGGATTTTATTCTCCCGCATGAGAATGATTGTTAATCTCACAAGGAATTGTTGATGTATCTCCTTCGTGGGATGCTTGATAGGTTGCGTTCATGACAGTCGGTTCTAGCCCTCGTAGACTATCGAAGAGCGAGCTCGAGGCCGTCCACAAATCACTTATTGAGGTCACTAGAAAGCAGAGGAGCAGTGACACTCCTGTAGATGTGGCTATGCCTGACGGACTTGGTTTCTGGGACGCCATCAGTCAGTTATTGCAGAATATGGAAACGGAGCTCGCTGAGACAGTAAGAGAAGAGGGGATGACTGCTAAGGCTCAGCTCCTGTCTCGAAGATTAGGGGTGGCGAGAACGTGCGTCAGGGATTTGACAAGAATCAGGCTTACTTCCTTTACACGCCATGCAGTCACCTCAAATCTACTAAACTCAGTAAACAAAGAATCCAGAGAAAGTATTGGTTTTCCTTTGCTTGATTGGAATAACCACGACCCTGCTGAGAGGGTTTTCTACAATGGCCTGAAGGATCTAACTGAGATGTACAAGGTCTCCACTTCTTGGTCGGCCATGCTTGGTTACTCAGAATCTGAATCTGACGCTGGAGTCAGCGAAATTAGCGAGACTCTCAAGGACTACTCTGGAGAAGAAGAAAATGAGTCTGCTCCCAAGAGCAGGTCGCCCATAGAGGAAGAGTGGAATGAGCCGGACTTCGATGAAGAGGATAGGATAAGAGAAATGGATGATTACCCAGAACACGCATCATCACCGTCTGAGTCAGGGACTCTGGAGGAGCATCAAAACGAAGAAATGGATGAGCTTCTGAGGATTCGCGTTCTGAAGGATGTCGAGGATCCCATTCTAATGGCAGACGGTTCTGAGGTTGTTCTAACCGAGGGCGACATAGAGACATGCCCATCGTTGATTGCTGAGATTCTAATTGCTGCAGGTCTGGCTGAGGCGGCTCCAATATAGCAGGGCAATTACTAACTCTCTCCGGCATCCGACTCTAGTTGAGGGGTAACTTGTCCAAGGGAGTAACTAAAGCACAGATTGAGGAATTCAGGAAGTCTTTCGATTCGGACCCATCAGCCGGAGTTGCTCAGAACGCAGTTAGCAACGCGGATCTGTCAAATCTGACCCTCAGGAGGGACCTAGTCCAAAACATGGATTTCTCGTTCAGTACTAAACTGGATGAATGGAGTGTCACGAACCAAAGGAGGAGTGGTCGATGCTGGCTTTTCGCCACCTTGAACTTATTCAGAGTGGGTGCTATGAAGAAGATGAACGTAAAGGACTTCGAATTCAGCCAGGCCCACATCCACTTCTGGGACAAGCTGGAAAGAGCAAATCACTTCCTGGAGGCAATAATAGAGACTGCTGACCGGCCAGTCGATGATCGAACCATTCACTTTCTACTTGGCGATCCAATTGGAGATGGTGGACAGTGGAACATGGCAACGAACCTAATCAGGAAGCATGGCCTAGTGCCAATGTCAGCATATCCAGAATCACATAGCAGTAGTAGCACTCGTTCGATGAACATGGTTCTGAAGGATATCTTGCGATCAACTGCTAGCGAGATTAGAGGAATCCTCGATGGTGGTGGGCCCGAGAAAGAGGCCCGCAAGCACAAGGAGGTCAGAATGAAGGAGATATGGAGAGTGCTTTGCATTCACCTAGGAACCCCTCCAGAGAAGTTCGACTGGCAGTGGAGAGATAAGGACAAAGAATTCCACAGAAAGGGGGAGATGACTCCTTTGGAGTTCGTCGAGGAGTATGTGGAAGTCGATTGGGAGGACTACGTTTGCATCGTAAACGATCCCAGAAACGACTACTATCGGACATACACTGTGGACTTCCTACAGAACGTTGCCGGAGGACCTCCTGTCGTTTACCTCAATGTTCCCTCAGATGAGATGAAGGAAATAACCCAGAGGCTTCTAGTGGACGGAATACCTGTCTGGATGGGATGTGATGTCGGAAAGCACATGGCACGAAAAAAGGGCCTGTGGGACGCTGAACTGTATGATCTACAGGGATTGTATGGCATTCAATTCGGAATGGAAAAAGCAGACCGTCTGAGATTCGGACAGACGATGATGACCCACGCCATGCTATTCACCGGAGTTGATGTGGTAGATGGAAAGCCTAGAAGATGGAGGGTCGAGAACTCTTGGGGTGCAGAAGAGAGTGGAGAGAAGGGTTTCTACACCATGAACGACAACTGGTATGACGAGCACATGTTCGAGATTGCTGCACCCAAGGACTACCTCACTGATGAAATGAAGGAGGGACTGGAGGGAGAGCCGATAGTCCTACCAGCTTGGGACCCGATGGGTTCTCTGGCTAGAGAAGAGGTTTTACTATAGTCTCAATCGAGATTCCTGAGAGAAAGCTCGATAGTGACTGAGTCTGGAATGGGAATTCTAAGCACCTTCCTAAGAGATTTCTCGTCCTTCGCAGTGTTGGTGACGAGTTCGAGCAGCCTCTTGTGGACTCTCATCTCCCAATGATCCCAAGTCTCCGAGCCCTCTCCATCTGGGCTCTTCCTACATGGGACAACGAGTCTTCGTGTAGGAAGAGGTATGGGTCCTCTGAGGTTTACTCCTGTCTCGTCGGAAATAGCCTTAATCTGCTGGCAGACTAAGTCAACATCCTGATGGTTGTCTCCGGTCAACTTGATTGTCGTGACAACCGGCATTCGCTTCACCAGTGCCGGATCACTTCTTCTCAATCT
>CAZPNT010000156.1:0-2748 GCA_964588055.1 uncultured Candidatus Poseidoniales archaeon
GATGAGATAGCCAATGGGTCCCTAGCAGAATTCGATGCCGTGGTTATCCGGAGTGCGACAAAACTTCCATCAGAACATATTTCCGCTTCAGTAAACGACTCAGGCGGGATACGATTCATTGGAAGGGCCGGTGTAGGCGTCGACAATATTGACATCGATGAAGCAACACACAATGGGATTACCGTTTGCAATACCCCTGGCGCATCTACTCGGAGTGTGGTAGAGTTTACTATGGGGCACCTGCTATCTTCCACAAGGCACATCACAACTGCTGATAGGGCATTAAGGAATGGAGAATGGGCCAAGAAACGATTGAGGGGTTCAGAGATAGGAGGTAAGAGGCTGGGTCTAATTGGCTTCGGAAGAATTGCCAGAGGTGTTGCTGAGGTGGCATCTTCCTTTGGCATGGAGGTACATGCATTCGATCCATTTGTCAATGACGCACCCGACTGGGTTCAGTTGCACGATGATGTAAATGAGATTTTCAGAAAATGCACTCACGTTTCGGTACATTGTAATTTGACCGAACAAACGAGGAACCTAGTCAACTCAAAACGAATATCCATGATGCCAGGAATTGGTGCAGATGGGATAGACTGTGGGAATCACATAGTGAGTTGCGCAAGAGGCGGCGTAGTTGACGAATCAGATGCTGCTTCGGCCTTGGAATCCGGTCAACTCAGATCTCTCGCACTAGACGTCTTTGAAGTAGAGCCACTTGTAGATAGCGAATTGCTAGGGCACGAGTCATTCCACGGTAGCCCTCACATTGCCGCTTCGACTGTAGAGGCTCAAGCAAGGATCGGCACTGAAATGGCAACATTACTGATAGAATTCTTTGAAACAGGAAAAACCAGTACTTCGCTGAATTGATTTACGTTCCGGAACAACATTGATGACACATCCGTGAAATGCATTTTCATGGTAGGAGAACCCTGCTCAATTGATGGTTGCATGAAAACTACCATGTTCCAGAGCATGGTTTGCTACAAGCACAGGGATGAGAATCCGATTTCCAACATAGAAACCGAAAGTTATGAAAACAACCAGAAAATCAAATTTGAGATAGACGGTAAGGAGGGATTCGTATACTCGAAGGAATTGGAACTAATGTATGAATCTCTAAGAAAGGCCAGGAAATTCTGGATTGTCGACATAGGTATGGATGATGACGAATTCGTACAATATGCTATCGAGAAAGGAGAATTAGAGCACTGGGACAATAAGGAAATGGTAGAAAGTTTGGAGATGTCAGAAGATGAGGCATTCGAGACTCTAGATTCCAAAATCAGGGGCGATTACAGTGGACACACACTCTGGTGGGATGATTCACAAAAGGAATCAGAGAAAAACGAACAAAACAAAGGCTGGTTGATTTTTCCCGTTTTAACAATTCTTCTGTACATTATTCATACTAAAGATCGGCCCCTTCATTTGTTTGACGGATTCCGGCAAATAGGATTCTTCGGCGCTGATGCTTGTTTACAGGGAATTTGCTTTCTGGCGTTTGCTGGCGGCGCCGGGGCAGCTTCTCTGGGTAGAACTGAAACAGGGAAATTCACTGATGAATGACGCTATTCTAGATTATGCATCTGCACTAGCGCGTCTGAAAATTTGAGTAGAGAATCTGGGATAACGATATCAGAGATAGGAGACTTGAGAGATAGTCCGCGTTCCTTCTTGGTCCTCCATACCATGGAGTTGAAATCTTCCAAGGTTTCCGTCAGATCTCTCAAGTGTGCGAATTCCTCTCTTCCTGAAAATTCTGGAAGTCTTGGGAACGACCGAACATCCACTGAACTGGATTCGTAGATGGTTGTACTAAGGTAGTGTGTGAAGAAGGGGCAAATTGGGGTGAATGCGCTAAGCAGATCGCGTACGATTCTATGCATGGTCCATGTTGCAGAAACATCCTCGTCATAGAGCCGAGACTTTGCCATCTCTAGCCAATGACTGGGGAATACCCCCGTTCCAAAGGTCTTGATTGACTGTGCGGCTGTGTATATGTCTATATCATCCCAAGCAGACTCTACTATGGACATAGTCCGATCGAACTCAGATAGAATCCACATGTCTTCTGTGTTCAATTCTGGAGGAGCAACCAAGTCCTCTGGGACCTCAAATTGGCTAGCGAACCTAGCGACGTTGAATATCTTCGTAAGAACACCGTAATACTTGGTCTCGATCTCCTCCGGATTAATGTGGAAGTCGTCACCTACCTGGGCATCACAGGCCTTCCACAGGCGAAAGCACTCGCTACCAATTTTATTCGCTTTCAGAACTACTTGCTTTCCGTCAGCACCCTTGATCTTCCATGAGCCTGTTCTACCTCCTGCTCCACACTCTAGAACACTGTCTGCATCTATACCATTTCCTAGGGACTTGGACATCTTCCTGCCCCATGGATCCATTCCTAGTCCATCTACCCAAATGTTCTGGAAACCGGGCTTGTCTAGCAACAGGGCACTCTTCAGTAGGGTATAGTATAGCCACGTTCGAACTATCTCCTTGCCTTGCGGCCTAATAGATGTCGGGAAGGATCTTTGAAACAAATCTGGGTTCGTCAGATATCCAGATACGTATAGATTAGAGTTCGAAGAGTCCATCCAGGTGTCGAAAACCTTCTCCTCGCCGGTCAATACTCCAAGCTCCGGCGCCAACTGTTCGTAAGGCCCCAAATTCTCCTTGCTCTCTCTGTCGATAACTGTAGAGCCTTCTGGAGGTAACTCCCTCCAAGGTTGAACATAG
>CAZPNT010000157.1:0-2715 GCA_964588055.1 uncultured Candidatus Poseidoniales archaeon
ATGTCGATGTCATTGGACTCAAGCACCGACGAGGTAACAATAACATTGGACTCAATCTACACGGGTTCGCTTACCTCTGTAGACGTACACGTATACGGTGCGGTCACGGAGAAGGAAGGAGCAGACTCGTACGACAACGGGGTCAAACCCCATCACAACTGGAGGGGGTGGCTACTGAACGGGGACGACTCCGGCTTCCAGCAACTTACACTATCTCAAGGGTCATGGGAGTCGCATACTTGGACGGCACCACTAAGCCTAGTCAGGGCGGCTGGGGCGTACACCCAGTGGGAGAACTTCTGGCCCGTATTCGCCCTGATGGACGGCCCACATTCCACTTACAATGAGTTCCTGGTGGCAATCGACCCGGACATGGGTCCTATGATAGACGTAGGAATTCTAGAATTCGAGGTTCAGAACACTAACGGTGGGCTCGGCTTCACACCCGGGGACGATCTGCAGATATCAACCAGAGTGTCAAACAACGGGGTAGAGTCATACTCTGAGGGCGGAGATTTGGGAGTCTACCTCATTAGCGGATCGGATGAGGTATACCTCGGGGGGCAGTCGATAGGGACAATCGGAATTGCCGGCTCGTTCCTGCATCAGATGGAATTCGATACTTCGGACATAGAGGCAATTGCCTCGGGAGTTTCCACTTTCAGGGCGAAGCTAATCGACTTGGGAAGCGACCGCAACTCTTCCAACAACGCAGTTGACGATGTAGCATTCCACGACATGCCGCCAATACCTTCTCAGCCCGCAGCTACCGGTTCTACCACTTTCGAACGAGGGGCGCAGGTTCAGTTTGAGACAACAGCCCTCCCCAATGACTTGGTGGACGACATAAACACAATGTCCCCCACAATGGAGTACTCCAAATCTGGCTCTGGGGCATGGGAGGACTCTTGGATTTCCGAGCCAGAGATAGTTGGCTCAGGGGCCAATGCGGTTTACATGCACACAATACAAACCCCGCCAAACGCGGAGACTGGAAAGTACGACACCAGGGTAATGTGGGAAGATGCATCTGGACTGCAGAGCGATTGGCTGGTAACCAGCGAGGCATTCGAGCTGAGCAACGCTCTTCCTAGGGTCCTCGGTAACAACGATGCCGGATTCGTTGGAATTCCCACAGTGAAGGTAGGTACCACCGAGTCAGTTTCACTAGTGGGACTGGTCCGTGATGCCGAGACCCCTCTGTCAATGCTTTCAATCACTAGCAATGACCCAGAGTTTGTTAGTTGGAACGGGGCTTCTTCGGAGATCACCGTCCTTTTCGACAGTATCGAAACGGACTCATCGGGGAATCCAGTCCCACAGGGGGTATTCGTCTCACTCGACGACGGCGAGGACGCCAATTACGGCATGCTGCTGTTCAACGTAATAGAGAACGGCGCTCCTCGATGGGAACCAATCCCGACGCAGACAGTTTTCGAGGGAGGGTCCACTAGTACCATTCTAACGGGATATCTTTCAGATTTTGATGAGAATGGGGATCCAGTACCTTCCTCGGAAATTGACGAGGCAATTTCTCTTTCCGTGGTCTCTAACAGCAATGATGACCTGATACAAGTCACCATGGAAGGCCAGACAGTCACTGCAACCACGGTGGATGAGGACTCCAACGGTGTCGCCGAGGTCGTAATCATGGCAGACGACGGCTCCAAGACGTCCCAGACGTCCGTCGTCTTCTTCGTGATCAACATCAATGACGCTCCGGAGATCGACGTCACAAGCCTCGATGGTTTGACCCTGAAGTCAGGGGAGTCAATCTCAATCGGGATCCTGCCCCTGATGTCTGACATCGACGACCCCGATGACGAAATCTGGGTGGATGTCGATACCTCCGTACCAGGGGCCGCTCAATTCGATTACGTCAGCGGAGCCCTAAACATGCAGTGGGACGAGCCGGGGGAGCACTCCGTCAAGCTGACTTTGATTGACAGCCACGGAGAATGGAGTTCCACCGTCTTCATGGTCAGCATTCTGGACTCCAAACCCCTTACCTGGCAAACAGAGTTCCAGGATGGCGACCTCGAGGTGCAACTCCAGGGTTTCGTGATCGGGACAGACCCAACTGTGACCCTTGTGAACCAGGGCGGCATTGAGATCAGCGAACCTAAGGTGAGGTGGTCAATTTGCAACGGGATCGTGGGAATATGCCACTCTGCCGGCTCCTTCGATGGAATGGGGCCGTTCCAGGCTGTCTCATCCGATGGCGGTGGCCTCTCCATGGGAGATTACCTGACCCTGTCCTTGAAGGCCGTGGATAACGACGGCTGGGACTGGGAAACGGTAGAGCAACTGGATCTCCTAGTCCCTACTACGATCGAAGAAGAGACGGAAATCGAAGAGCCAGAGCAGGAAGAAGATGCAGAGTCGAATCAGCAATCCGGCGGGGAATCATCCGACATATCCATCATGGACGCACTATTATTCATAGTCATCCTCCTAATTTTCGTTGGAGGGGGAACAGTTGCTGGACTGTACTTCTCGGGAGTGATTGGAAACAGGGGGGAGCAAGCTCCCAAGCCACCATACTCCCCGCCCCCTTCGGATGAACAGACCCAAGACACCGAGCCAGTGATAGACTTCGAGCAGCAGGAAGAAATCCATCCCCCACTACCTGAGGGCGGACTTCCAGAAGGATGGACAATGGAACAGTGGAAGTACTACGGGGAGCAGTGGCTGGAGAGGCAGAATTAGGCAATT
>CAZPNT010000158.1:0-2704 GCA_964588055.1 uncultured Candidatus Poseidoniales archaeon
CAGCAGTTCCTTCAGGAAACATACAGGGGCCAATGGCTTACCACTCTCTAGCGCACAATCAGGTGCTGGGATATGGGCCTGCAGTTGACTTAGCTACTGATTTCCTCTTGAGCGGCCAGATTACGGATACTTGCTCAGGAAAGTGCTACTTCGAGGGGACATGGTAGGTCCAGGAGTCAAACTCTCTCCGTCTTCTCTCCAGATGTCCAGTCGTAAATCCCTCTTCCGGACTTCTTACCTATATCGCCCGATTCGACAAGTCTTCTCAGAAGTGGGTGAGGTCTGTATGAATCGTCCTGGAATGCCTCAGCCAAGCTGTTCAGGATATCCATTCTGACATCAAGGCCAACTAGGTCGGATAACTCCAATGGCCCCATCGGATGCCTGTATCCAAGGCGCATTGCTGTGTCAATGTCACTTGCTGAGGCAACCCCCTCTGCTAGCATCCTGATTGCCTCGTTACCAAGGACCACCCCCAGCCTACTGGTAGCGAATCCAGGAGCGTCATTCACTATGATGGTGGTCTTCCCCAGTGCATCTCCCACTTCGCGTGCAGTTGCAACCGTTTCTTCAGAGACATTTCTGTGCTTTACAATCTCCAGCAAAGGCATTAATGGGACCGGATTGAAGAAGTGCATCCCAATCACTCTATCCGGAGTCTCAGTAGCCGACGCAATCTCGAAAATAGAGAGCCCGGAAGTATTCGTTGCCAGAACTGACTCCTTGGGTGCTAAATCTTCCAACTCACGGAATATGGATTTCTTCAGATCAATCTTCTCTGGGACCGCCTCAATGATCAGGTCCATTCCTCTGGAACACTCTCCAATGTCCGTTGTGAAACTCAAGTTAGACCTCCAAGATATGACTTCTTCTTCCCCAGTCTTGCCTTTCTCTATCCCCCTCTGCCAGAATCCGAGGATGCCTGCCTCGCCCTTCTTCAGGGATTCCGGGATGGCATCATACAGTACGACCTCCCATCCGGTCTGAGCACACACTTGAGCGATTCCAGAGCCCATGGCCCCAGCGCCGATTATCCCCACCCTGCGAATCTCCACGAGATGCGGAGAGTATGCCCCTCAATAAGCCGTGCTAACCTTCGCGCCCATATGCCGCGAGCGCTGACTGGAATAGCCTCTGGCGGGGCACGTCGTGCTCGAGGAAGCAAGTGAATGGCGCTACGTCCTTCAGAAGCTCTATCGATGAAATGTATGCCCCGTATACGAATGGGTCTGCATTTTCCATAGTGGGGATTTGAATCCCTATCTTGGACAGCCCTTTCCTCGTGTCCTCGTCCCATATTGAGTATGTGTGATGTGTGAAGTGTAGGTAGGCGGAAAGCCTCCTAATATCCGATCTTGCCTTCTCAGTCAGGCTCTCAATAAGAAGAGTGTCCGGATATTTAATTGCGTACAGGGAGAGAAGTACCTCTCTCTGGGTCTCCTCCTTCCACTCTCTAGGCCCTAGGCCCATCCAATCGTCAATCATGTCCAACATCTCAGGGGAGTAAGGCCTCCGGACCTTGTACAGGAGCTCTTCGTATGCTACTGAGTCCTGCTCTTTCGAGTGGTGGTGGTCGTGGAATAGGTCAGTAAGACTATCGAAGAAGGGACGGCATGCGTCCTTGTCGAAGGAAGTTAGTGCAACGTGCTGCATATGGGTCTCTCCGACTAGTTACCCTTCCACTCTCTGTACTGGATCCAGTCTTCCTTCATGTACACGTTGACTAGGGTGGCCTCATCCTCCTCTGTGGGAAGAACTGTGGCTAGGTATTCCGAGTATTCATCGTCGGATCCATCGAAGGGTTCCCCTTCGACCGTGTAATTCTTTCCTGCATACTTGCCAATCCCCCTCTTGAACTTGTCAGAGGGGATGTAAAGCTCGGGCTCCCCTTCCTTACGGGCCTTGCTGATCCTCCTCATCTCCTCCCTCAGCTCCTGGAAGTAAAGATCCCTGCTTGCCTCGTTCAGATGCTCTCTGTCTGCCTCAGTAGCCGCTTCCCTTTCGTCGTATCTGCCCTTTATCCCATAGACGTAAGCCCACTGGGCGCTGGTGGAGTCATCTGTTCCGAACAAGTCCAGACCAGTACTGACCCACTTGTTGACGTATTTCTGAATTAGAGAACAAGGAATCACTCCTTGCTTGACGACCCTTCGAAGTCCGTTCGCGCCGGTCCCAAGGTGGAAGGACTCCTCCTTCAGCATAGGACCCATGCTCGCCGCCAGTGGCTTGAAGGAGGAAGTGCTCAGCATCTTTAGTTGGTACTTTCCATCCCTGTCGATGAAGTGGGTGAACATGAAGAAGTCAAGCCAGTGGTCAATAGGCTCGTTGAACGAGCCGAGTATCCTAGTTCCCTCCTGCGCGTTCCTTTCGAGAAGCTTGGCAGCCTCTCTTACTCCCTGCTCTCCGAAGAATGTGCACAGCAGGTAGGCCATCTGCCATCCGTGCCTCTGCTCTTCGCACATTATCCTGAGAGCTGACTTCTTGTCGTACTCCGTGGGTGCGGTTTCAAGGAGATGGTTCTGCTGCTCCACACTGGCAAATTCGGTGTCTCCTTGAACGCTAACCATGGTGATGATTGCATCCGTGATGTTCTGCTGTGGTATCTGCATCCTCCTTTCCCACTTGGGCATTCCTTCGAAGTCGCCGAACTCTATCTCCCCACCAGCAGTGTCCCAGTCGAACTTAATGTCGAATCTGTAATCTC
>CAZPNT010000159.1:0-2701 GCA_964588055.1 uncultured Candidatus Poseidoniales archaeon
TTACTTACTTTAACAATTAACTGTTTGATTGATGATACAATCATCCACCTATCCATTCTGCGGAAATTAGGAAGACGTATAGGACGAAAACAACAACGAGGGACAGGCCATGGAAAGCGAGTGCGAAAACCGTTCTAAGGCTCTCGTCGTTTGTCTTGTTGTAGGGCCATAGCCTAACGACCTGCTCCCTCCCTCCCTTGATTCCGAAGAGAGGCCTGGCGAACCGAGCCCTCCTGACCACCTCGAAGCACACCATCACGCCCACCATCACCAACACGGTCCCAATTGCCAGCCCCAGGTAGTAACCAGTCCCGATGATGTGGAGGATTATGATCGGCAGGAATGTCAGATGCATGTGGACGATGTATGTCGGGTAGACCGCTTCGTTGAGGTACGAGAGCCACTTGCTGGGGCGATTAAGCAGCTTTGACGCCCAGGAGAAGACTAGCAGACACCAGAACCAAGCATGGAAAGACTGGACCAGAGATGCCACAGTGGCTGAAGATGAGAAGGCTGGATAGCCCTTGTCGACCCATCCACCTTCCATTATGTCGGGGACGCCAATAGCCTCACCTGTGATGAACCAGATGACTGAGAGGATGGGAGTGAGGATGGTAACGGGGACCCGTACCCTGTCAAGGGCAGGGAAGTACTCCTCTTTGGCCGTGATCATCAGGTATCCAAACAGGAAGTAGAGAAGGTATCGGGGGAACTCCCACCACATGCCGACCTCCCCGAATCCCCATGGCTTGAACAGTATGGCATTCGCCGATAGGACAAGAGCAGGAAACAGCATGATCCCCATACCTGCAGGCATTTTCAGAATCCTCCTAGACACTGACACAATCCTGCTATCCGGGTTCTCCCTAATGTGTGCGAAGAGAGGAGTGAGGAGTATCGAGTAGATCAGCAGGTTGTAGATGAACCAGAGGTGCCCGTAGGGCATGTTCTCACTGCCTGGGAAAATCGTGAACAGAAGGAGAGTCTTGTCTATTGGATCGAAGATCCCGAACCAAAGCACGTAGACTCCGAAAAGAAGTGGGATTCCCAGTCGAGACCCCCTCTCCTTCAGGTAAGTCTTCCATGACCTCCTTCTGAAGGCGAACGCAGTCCCCATCCCGGAAATCACGAACAGAGCTGCAAGTCTCCATTGGTGCATGACCCCGATGACGAAGAATAGAACCAAGTTGAATGCCTCGATCCCTCCTTCCGCGCCCTCCAGCTGCCATAGCGAGAATACAGCGTAGTGGAACCATATCAGCAGTGCGAAAAGAATTACTCGAAGCCAGTCCACATCATGACGACGAGTCTTTTCGATCGTCAGAGGCACACTATCAGGGGGGACCACAGACTCCATGCAGATCCACCTTTTCCCTCATCTTTCACGATTTTCCACAGGCTATTTCGTAGGCCCTGGACAGGGACTCTCCATGAGCAGCTCTGCTGAATGATGATTTGGCCATCGAGAGCAACTCGTCATCGGCGTGTCTGGGCACCCCTCCCGCGCGGTTCCACTCGGCGTGAATCTCCAGTATTGCGGATACCCAGTGGTCTGGATCCGTTGCCGGTAGCAGGCACCTGGGAGGGAGTACCTCGTCATGCAGAGGTAGGTCTGATGCTAGAACGGGGCAACCCGATGCCATCGCCTCTAGAGGGGGGCTACGGAAACCGACAGATACCCCGGGATAGAGTACGGCCTCTGCGTGTTGGAAGTATGCTGCCACCTTCTCCCAATCGACCCTCCCCGAACCTATACGGAACAGGAGAATGTCGCCCCTGACATCTTCCGGTAACATAGACATCACCTCGCTGACGAACTGGGACCTCCATCTTGGATCCTTCTCGCCAACCGATACCAGGAGGCACTTCCCCTCGTCCCCTGTCTCCCCCAGGATCTCCCTGTCCCTGAGATTCCTATTCGGGTCCCAGAACTCCTCGTCCACCGAGTCCCTGACCAGCTCGCACCTAGTACCCGGAAACATCTCCCGCGCCTCCTCTAGAGTCCTCAGAGAGGCACATAGGAGCATGTCCGCCCTAGACATGCCCTCCTTGCAAGAGGACAGGAGTCGGGACTTCGCTGATGATGGGAAGCGATCGCCTAGCGGCACGGGAACGTCCCCTGCGTCTATAGCCCTGGGGCGGTGATCGTACAGGTCGTGAACGGAAACGACCACTGGGACGCCGATGCCCTTAGCAGGGACCATGCCCGCGTCCAACTGGTTCGTGATGTGCAGCAGGTCGGCACCCGACTCTTCAACGGATGACGCCAACCTCTTCGCGCGCGAGCGAGATTGTGCCTCAACGCTCACCGTGCTCGCTCTGGTCCATCCTGGAGCCTTGGCCCTGTCTAGCAGCCACTCGATTACAGAGTGATTGGCACCGTATCCTGAGTCGTCCTCCGACCCCCTAGCAAGCACCACGCGCCTAAACACGCCCCCCAGAGCCAGCATTCGGGCTAAAATCAGGATGCTGGCAAAGCCCACGACTACGGGTGTTTTCAAACGGGAGGCCCGGTCGGCGACTGATGGACGCCTCCCGACCACTGCACGTCCTCCTCGCCCACGTGTGGTATTGGCCACACGTTGGAGGAGGTGACCAGCACGTGGAGCAGATCGGCAGAGAACTCGTCAGGAGGGGGCACCGGGTTACCGTCTGGTGCGCCGACGTACCCGCTCACGAGGAGCCCAGGTTCACCAGAGGG
>CAZPNT010000160.1:0-2689 GCA_964588055.1 uncultured Candidatus Poseidoniales archaeon
AAGGTCGCGGGTTCAAGTCCCGCTCCCGGCACCAATACCTAACACCAAGCGAGCCATTGATGGGCCGAGACTCTCTGCCGGTTGTATGGAGGGTTGGCCAAAGCCGGGAACCCCAGTGAGACTTGTAGTAAAGACCTGGTCCGGAAAGGTGGAGCACACTGGCGTGGCGCTTCCCGGTTCTGGTCCAAAACTCATCACAATGAAACTACAGAACGGGTACAATGTTTCCTTCCCAGATTCGTACGTTGACTCATTCGAGGTCCTAGAAGAGATGCCCGTCATAGAGGAAGATGTCGAGGAAGCCGAGCCGCAGGACGAGACACTTCCTCTTGTCCACCTAATCCACACTGGCGGGACCATAGCCAGCAAGGTGGACTACGCAACGGGAGCAGTCACTGCTCGGTTCGACCCCCACGAATTACTCGATGCTGTGCCGGAGCTTCGAAAGATAGCCCGAATCCGCGCTGTGAAGCTCGGAAACATGTGGTCTGACGACCTTAGGCCGAGGCATTGGAACAGGATGCTGAATGCCACCGAGGAGGCATTCGCGGAAGGGGCTGTAGGTTGCGTAATCACGCATGGGACTGATACTCTGCACATCTCTTCAGCCGCGATGGCATACGGGTGGTCCGGACAAGGCGGTAGGCCCCCGGGCAGGATTGTGCTTACTGGGTCGCAGAGATCTCCAGATAGGGGTTCGTCGGATGCGGCCGAGAACCTGATCGCATCAGTGCATTGGGCGGCACACGGGCCGGCCCCCTCTGGATACAGGGACTCTGCAGTAGTCATAGTCCATGCGAGCACCTCTGACGGTAGATGCTCTGTTCTGCCGGGATGCGCTTGCAGGAAGTACCACTCCTCACGTAGGGACGCATTCAAGCCGATCAACCAAGAGGTCCTTGCATTCGTGGACATAGATGGCGATAGTGTCAGTATAGACTTCTCTCCAGAGGCCCACGACGCCAGAGTGGAGGCAATCTCTCCGAAACAGTTCGACGAGTCAATTCGGATTGCGCAATTCATCTCTGACCCTCACTTGCATCCTGATCAGGTTCAGGGAGCGATAGACTCGGGCTTCGATGCCCTACTTTTCCATGGAACAGGTTTAGGCCACCTTCCCATCTCGGATCCAGAAGAGGATAGCCTGGAAAACACCAGACTCCGGGTGATGCTGGAAGACCACGTCTCTGAGGGGGGCGTCGTGGTGATGGTGACAAATGCGATTCACGGTCCAGTCAACATGAACGTGTACTCCAAGGGCAGGGAGCAAAAGGAGATGGGGATCATTGGTCACGGATCACTTTGCCCCCCGGGCTCTGCTCTGGTAAAGCTCCACCACCTACTATCTGTTGGAGGTAAGACGTCTGTAGAAGAAGGATGGGAGAGAGATCTAGTCGGCGAGAACCCCACATTCTCCCGATCATAGACGTCCGGTTTGCTGATGAACCGACTTGCACTTGGGTTGATCGTGGCAGGCTCCAGTCCAAGCGACGACCTCGATGCGATCAGACGTGATTCAAGATCTCCCGGAGACAGGGGCGTAATCAGGGAAATGAGGGAGGCAGGTTCCAAAACAGCCAGAGAGAGGATCTTGGACCTCCTTGACGATGGGAGCTTCGTAGAGATCGATGCTTTCGTCAGACACAGGTCCGGGGATCATGGGATGCACCTACACAGCCCTCTTGGAGACGGGGTCGTTGCTGGACACGGTATGCTGGATGGTAGAAGGATAGCATGCTTCTCACAAGACTTCGCGGTTTTCTCTGGAACCATGGGGGAGATGCACGCGAGGAAGATTTGCAAGGTTCTGGAGCTCGCAGAGAAGGCGCGCCTGCCAGTCATCGGCATTTGGGACGGTGACGGACAACGCCCTCACGAAGGAGTGACGTCGCTAGGACCGAACGGGGAGCTTCTTGACCTACTCGTTTCCTGCTCAGGCAAGGTCCCGACTGTATCCATCGTTCTGGGGACGGTGTCCGGAACCAGCGCACTTGCAGCTGGGCTCTCCGACTTCGTTATCCTAGGCAAGCAGAGAGGCAGGCTGTTCATGAGGAGCCCATACGTAATCCCTGAGGTAGTTTCTGGGGAGGTAGAAGAGGATACCCTTGGCGGAGCCACTCACCATGCAAGTAGGAGTGGGGTCGCGTGCATGGTCTCTGAGAGCGAAAGCGGGGCCTTTGACATGGCCGCAGAGATTCTATCATTTCTTCCGGACCACACCATGGCTGAGCCTCCGAGGATATCCACCGGTGACAAGTGGAAAAGGAAGTGCAAGGGGATGGGTAAGCTCGTCCCGCTTGACTCTGATAGGCCATATGACATGAGGGGGGTAATAGAGGAGGTGTTCGATGACAAGCGCTTCCTCGAGCTCTTTCCCTCGTATGCAGAGAACGTCATCGTGGGCTTCGCGCGGCTGGACGGTGTCTCCGTGGGAATAGTGGGGAACCAACCCTCCGTTCTTGCTGGCTGCCTCGATATCGACGCATCGGTCAAGGCAGCTAGGTTCATCAGGACTTGTGACTGCTTCAACATCCCGATCGTGACCTTCGTTGACGTCCCGGGTTTCCTTCCGGGGACCGTGCAGGAGTGGGGTGGGATAATCAGGCACGGTGCCAAGTTGCTGTACGCTTACGCAGAGGCTACGGTACCGAAGCTCACGATTGTCACCAGGAAGGCATACGGAGGAGCT
>CAZPNT010000161.1:0-2645 GCA_964588055.1 uncultured Candidatus Poseidoniales archaeon
AATGTCTCATACTAAAGCGTCACAGGCAAGGGATAGAGGGTACCTTTCTGACGAATTAGTCACCATTATAGACAATGGCGCTTCAATCTCACAAGATGGTTGCATCAGGGCCGAAACCTCGTTGGAATCAATGTCTGGCTTAGGCCCAGCATTCAAAGATGGAGGGACAGTAACAGCAGCAACCTCTTCTCCTCTAACCGATGGTGCCGTATTTGCTTTGATTTGCAGTGAAGAGTTTGCCCAATCAAATAGTTTGCAACCAATTGCCAGAATAGTATCTGGGGCAGTCACGGCTTGCCCTCCAGAGATTATGGGCATGGGTCCCGTTTCTTCAACTAGATTGGCGCTTGAGCGAGCTGGTTGGGATGCTGCCGATTTAGACGTATTCGAATTGAATGAGGCATTCTCCTCTCAGAGTATAGCTTGTATCAAGGAACTCGGACTAGATCCCCAAATAGTCAACATTGATGGTGGTGCTTTGGCAATAGGGCACCCATTGGGAGCTTCTGGTGCTAGAATAGCATGCAAGGCTGCCAGCATATTGGCTAGAGAAGGTCGCAGTAAGGCCATTGCATCGATGTGTATCGGTGGTGGGATGGGGATCTCAATTGCTTTGGAGTCGCTATAGGCCAGTAATCGACGACCTCATCAATGAACAACCAATAGCATAGTCATGGTGGAGGATACCGGAGTCACCGTCATAGGCAGGAGCCTAGAGGGAAAGCGAGTGATTTTAGCAGTATCTGGGGGTATTGCAGCAACAGAGTCGGTCAAGCTCGCAAGGGAGCTTCGAAGACATGGGGCCGAAGTATTCCCAATGATGACCAAATCTGCCGAGAAAGTGATTACCCCTCTCGCGCTATCATGGGGTTCAGGAATGGAAGTAGCCACAGACTGGGAATCGCATATGTCCCAACTCGGTGGTTTCGATGGGTTGATCCTAGCTCCTGCAACAAGGAACACCATCGCCAAGTTCGTCAATGGGATATTGGACTCTCCTACGATGATGGCAATTTCTGCATCATATGGAAGAGGTGTCCCAATTCTGTTCGTACCTTCAATGCACAATGATTTGTTCAACGACCCGATGACCGATGATCTATTATCAGAATTAGTGAATATGGAAGTTGATGTTATGATCTCCACCGAAAATGAGGGAAAGAGGAAGCAACCAGAAGCTACCTGCATAGTAGCAGAGTTTTGCAATTTGCTAAATCGTAGAATGGATGATAGGAAGAGAGTTGCCATCACTCTAGGAGCAAATATTGCACCATTAGATTCAGTCAGGAGCATCGTCAATACTTCGTCTGGAAACACTGGCTGGTCAATAGCTGAACACCTGCATAGGATGGGGCACGAGGTAGTCTGTGTGGTCGGACGAACCAGTCAAGGTCCATCATTCGATTTGCCTGATGTCCGTTATGCGGAGTCATCCGATTCGATGTTGGAAGAGTCGATTCTCGTTGCAAAATCTGGAGAAAAACCAGACTACTGGATTCATGCAGCAGCCATATTGGATTATGCTCCCGAACCAATGGTGGGCAAAGTTCCCAGTAACTCTGGAGATTGGGAAATCACTCTTTCACCAAGACTGAAGCATCTAAAGGAGCTAAAGGACTACGTAAATGGATCAAAAAGAATAGCGTTCAAATTGGAGGTAAGCGGTGATGAGGATTCACTAATCTCTAAATCTAAGGATTTGATTTCGGAAAACGAGCTACTAGCGGTTGTAGCAAATATGCTAAATGACGTTCACGGCGATTCTGACTCAAGGTGTAGAATCGTATTTTCCGATGGAAAGGTGTCTGAAATTTCCGATTTAAGGGAGTTGTGCGAGGCAATTGAGACTATCATAACGTCAAATTGACTGCTATTAAATCGAATCATTCAAGCCAACTAGCAATGGGCGTATGCATGTGTCAGGACCATCAAGGGCCAAGAGGGGAATCCCTCCTAAGTCCGAATTCAACACATGGTACCCCGCAATAGTCGAAATTGCCGATCTTGTAGACAAGAGGTACCCCATCAAGGGGATGGACGTCTGGAAACCATACGGACTCTCTGCAATGGGGTTAATCGACTCGCTAGCTAGACGAGAGATGTCAAGGACCGGTCACGCTGAGTATCGATTTCCATTACTGGTTCCAGAGGATCTCATGGACAAAGAGAACAAACTAGTTTCCCTATTGAAGGCAGCACGCGAGGCTGGAGTGGATCCTTCAGAATTGAGATTAGACGAGGAAGAGTCTGGCTTCAAGAAAGAAGTATACTGGGTGACTCATGGTGGTGAGAATAGGCTTGAGGTCCCTATGTTCCTCAGGCCGACATCTGAGACTCCCATGTACACCATGTTTTCCCTTTGGGTAAGGAGCCATGCAGATCTTCCATTGAAGACTTTCCAGATTGTCAACACCTTCAGGTATGAGACAAAGCAGACTCGCTCGTTCATCAGAGTGAGGGAGATTCATTTCTTTGAGGCACATACAGTACATGCCGATCAAAACGGTGCAGATCAGCAGATAGAAGAGGATGCCCAGATGGTCCAGAGAATAATGCATGACCTCTGCCTCCCTTCTTTGGTATCAAAGAGACCCGTTTGGGATACCTTCCCCGGAGCCTGGTACACAAAGGCGGCAGATGTAGTG
>CAZPNT010000162.1:0-2613 GCA_964588055.1 uncultured Candidatus Poseidoniales archaeon
CCAAGCCGACCCCTCTGGAACTTGAAGACACCAGCCAACCTCTTCTATCGAATCGTCCAGAGAAATCCATGGTTCCGGATTCACATTCGCTTCAACTCGAACTAGAACTACAAATCCACCAGGGATTAAATCATCCTCAATTGCCTTCGCCACTCCAAGAATGTCAGCCTCTTCGTAAAGCTCTCTTAGAGCTGCTTCCTCAGGGGCCTCGCCAGGTTTCACGCGACCTCCTGGTAGCTCCCAACCTCTGCCTTTGTTCTTCACCATGATCCAGCAGTCTTCCTCACCCTCAGGCAAAGCCCAGACTACGACGAAGTCCATACTATCCATCTAAATCACGTAATATCTCCGTCACCATCTCTTTCGCCCCCTCAACTCCTTCCGCCGCCAACCTTCTAGCGAGGAAGAAGGCTTCAGAATCCTTTTTCTGTTCCCTCAATCTATCAATGTCTGAGATTTCTTGTTGAGACTCTTCGTTTAATTTCTTATCCTCAAACAACTCTTCCTTTTTTGATAGTTCTCCAAGTCGATACAGGAATGTCGACCTGTCCTTTATTGAAGGCTCTCTCCATGGTTTTTCATTCAATCCGCCTACCCTAGACTCCATCCTCTCTCTGAATCTTTCTCTGGCAGATGACCTCTTGTAAACTACATTTGCTTGATCATAGCATAGCCAAGCCTCGTCAAACTCGCCTCTTCTCTCATACATCATCCCCAACTCTTCCCATGATTCATGATTGGTTGGCCTTTGAGAAAGTAGAATCTTGGATAGTTCGAGAAACTCATCTTCAAAACCACTCGTTCTTAGTCTCTGAAGCCTTCTTGAAAAGAGGATATTCGCTCTCTGGTCAGAAATATCTAGGCCCCTGAGTCTTTCAGAGAAGCGAACCAAATCTTCTGGTTTGTCGCAGATTCCTCCCCACCATTTGTCAGGATCAAGCGGATCGGATGAGAATACTCCCTCGAGCATCTTTTCACACGAATCAATAATGTCTATCTCCGATAGTTGCGACATCAGTTCTGGATCTCTGCCGAGAACAGAAAATAGGTCAGATAAGACCGATCTAGCACCATCTGAGTCTTTCATTAGAACTTTGATTCCAATCAATGTCCTCCAGTTCTCCTCGTTTGTGAAGTCATAAAGAACACTCTGCTTGGCACTCTGCTCGGCCCAAGAAAGGTTGTTCCAGTCGTCAGCATTTAGTTTCAGAAACTTCTCTGCTTGGCTCCTATATCTGTTCCCCAGGCTTCTTCGAGGATGCTGTAGAGACTCGGAAAGAGCAGGATCTTCTTCCATTTTGACTACTCACAGTACAGATTCGAAGGGGGCCCTATCGGCTCCCGGCTCAATCGTTGCATCCAAACCAATCTTGCTCGTGGTTCCATCCTGAGAACGACTAGGGTCCAAACTTGATCCCTTCTGATTGGATAGAATCAATGTATCCTTGTCTGGTTGCCATCTAGTCATTAGAGCCCACTCAACCCTGGAGGAATTTGTAACATCAATGTCAGTGTCCACCACAATTACTTGCTTCATTGATTTATGACCGTCTAAAGCCGCTTGAATGGCAGTCATACTATCGCCAGCCTTTTCCGGGACAATCTGCACTACGGATGAAAGCCAACCGCTCCCACCTTCCGTAAGATAGACATCGGTGCAAGTCACTACTTCTGAGACGGCTGTCTTGATAGTTGGAGCTCTAGGCATCCCCATCAGAGTCATGTGCTCCACTCCCGCCGGAATCAATGCATGGAATATTGGCTCGTTTCTATGGTGAATTGCGTCATACTCTATTACCGGCTCTTGCCTGATGTCGTCTACCGTCCCTGTTATGTCCACATAGGGCCCCTCTTCGTCTAACTTCGTGGTAATTCTCGCCTCCATGGCATATTCTGATTCTGCAGGTACCTGAACACCATTTGGCAACTCAACCAGTTTCAATTTAGAGCCGTACAACCTTTCGTGTAGTGCAGATGCAACTAGCAACTCATCAAGCGGCTCATTGAATGACATTGCGGCTGCGAGCAATACCAAAGGGTCCGGGCCGTTTACAACGGCTATAGGAATTTCATCATCGCTCTCGTTAGCCTGGTCTGCCATTGTTCTGAGATGCCGTGGAACCAGCCTAACGCTACTCCTGTCTGAACTTTTCAAGAGTTGTCTATGGAATGAAGTATTCCTCAATCCTCGGTATTGTGCAATAATGATCGAGGCAGACTGGTATCTTCCGCCATCCTCTCGATAGTGCCAGGGTATTGGGAGTCTGGATATGTCCACCTTCTCCATTTTGTTCTCCATTACTGGGGCCGACTCCCTATCCACCGTCTCCGTCTCGCAAGGATTCTCCATGGCCCATGCAAGAATATCGATCAACTCACCGGGCTCAACACCGAACGACTCACATAGCCTATGACGAGTAAGTATGTTCATCGCTGCCCTGTGGCCCGGTGACTCGATAATATCGGTAAATAGCAAAGGCTCGTTTCCAGATGATTCAGAGGCCTCCCTCATGTCATAATTGACACTAACAGGCCCATCTACCAGTCGACTTCCATCAACGAGTTCCCTGAATCCCATGCCTTACTCCGGAATACTAAGCCGCTTGAATGTTA
>CAZPNT010000163.1:0-2606 GCA_964588055.1 uncultured Candidatus Poseidoniales archaeon
TGCCCCATCCCAGTTCGAAGTCAGCATGATGGTTCTGCTGCTCGCAAATTTCTCCCAGCAAGTTGGTAAATTCCAACGCGGAAGAGAAGTCAGGGAAAGACCAGGTTCGAGTAAGGTGGTGGTTTTCGACAACTTCCCAATCATCATGAATCTGGGCCAGGAAAGCGCTAGATTCCTCTTCACTGAGCGGGGGGACTCCGCCTTTGCAGGGAACACACTCCATATCCGATAGCCTATCCAAAGATTCACCCCCAAGAAAGATTGTTTCCGTGACCCTCACTGGTCTTCTCAGCCATCTCGTGAACCTCGGATCTTCGCTTCATGTCCTCCTTCTCAAACTTCAGCAACTCCTTGTCCTCTATGTACGCCTTCCTAAGATGGGTAACCAGCCTAACTTCTACAATAGCGTCCCTTGATATGGATCTGAATTCCCCATCCTCGTCCAAGACGTCTATCGAAGAACTTCTTCCTCCTACCATCATTCCTCTAACCCAGGGATCTCTTCCATCGGGCAGCATCCTGCAATCCAGAAGAACCTCTACCAGGTCATCCTTCCTTAGACCGTATTTTCTGTCTAGCAGGGGCCCATGGAAAACATCTCCCAATTCTTCAAGATCAGGAGATCCATATTCCTCGAAGAAACTGGCGGCCCATGATGGCAGGGAACCATTCTCCTCCCCTCCGGTTGCGTCCGACATATGCCTTCGTTTCGGAAGTCATAGAAAAACAAACGGGTCGAACAAGACACCCAATTTACCCCGTCTTTGCTAATGATTGAAGTGCAATACCGTGGCGGAGTCGACGGAGGCAATGGCATGGCATCAGTCGAATGGCGGTCAATTCCCACCGTTCTCTACCCTCAGGAAATTCTCGACAAGGCTTTCGGAAGGGCTAGCAGTCAGGCGGATTTAGTTGAGGATCCAGACAAATACCACAGAGTCAGGAAGCAGATGAACAGAATGGTTCAGTCGGCATGCGATGTGGCAACGAAGACTCTGAACTCATACGTTGGTAGGTGGCCTAGCCTGAACGCACTGACTGAATTCGACAGAGCTCTAGTCGACGCAGCCGTGGGCTGTGACGACTACAAGAAGAATCTCGCATCCTTGCAATGGGCAGCTGAGAGGTCCCAGAGGATTTCTGGAGAAGCCCAGGCAAAGATACTGCGGTTGAGAGACATCGATGGTTTCCACAAGGCTAGGAGGCACGCCTACGGCAGACTTTCCTCTGTGATTGACCAGATTTCCCCTCAGATTTTGTGGCTCGGAGATGCTAGGAATGTCCTTAGAAAACTACCCTCAATAGATTCAAGCGAGCCTTGCATTGTTGTCGCGGGATCCCCCAATGTTGGCAAATCGGCTCTAATAGGGGCACTCTCTAGCGGGGAGCCACAGGTAGCATCTTACCCATTCACAACTAAACAGTTGCACTTGGGTCACTTCTCTCATCGCAGGAGGGTGTACCAGATGGTCGACACCCCCGGGCTTCTCGACAGACCAATGGCCGAGAGAAACCAGATTGAGATGCAGGCCATTGCTGCCCTTGAACACCTGGGGGACGTCCTTCTCTTCCTAATCGACAGGTCTTCTGAGTCGACTACATCTGTTTCGGAGCAGGAGCACCTTCTGAAAGAGGTTAGAGGGCTTCTTTCGGACAGAAGGGTCCTGGTAGTGTCTACTAAGTCAGACATCACCGAAGAAGAAAACCCAGAAGATCACCATAGGATTAGCTCGGTTACCGGCAGTGGGCTGGAGGACCTCCGATTGGATCTGATTGACATTATCGATGCAGACAGGGTGGATGACCCATTGAAGCTTCCCGAAAACTGGCCCAGGGAGGATGAGGGAAGGGGAGAGGCTGACTTAGACGTGCCATGAATGGCCGCAGACCACACAGTAGAAGTTGTGACCGCCATAAGAAGCTGCTAGCCCAGATACGTCTACCTCAGACCCACAGTTTGGGCACTTTGTCACGCGCATGACCTTCCCAATCACAATGGGTTATTCAACGATACTGAGAAGGGTCTACCCTTCCCCCCTGAAGCGCTTCAGAAGTTTGCTTACCGGGAATGCCATCTCTCCGGCCCCGACCAATAGTAGGGCAGAGGTGGCAGCTAGAACGATCTCAACGAAATTATCCAAGTGAATGCTCGAAGTCATTTCTAGCAATTGATAATCCAGGCCTGAGCCCTCATATCCAGCTGTAACGAATCTGTATTCCCCCGGCTCGATTCTGAATGTCATTGCCCCATCACTGTCCGGGCCTCCCGCTCTGAGGTACTTGCCAATCTCCTCCTCCGTGCATTGCGTTAGTCCCGTCGAACCATCCGGGGGGCACTCTTCAGCCGCAGAGGCGTCCACCACCCCTAACCATCCTCTCTCTGGCTCATTCCACTCTACCTCCAATGTGATTTCCAGTAGAGCGAATGCCTTAGGAACGTCCATGTCGTCGACAGTCATTCCTACGTTGCACCCTGCATCACTGTTTGAGCAGGGAACAATGGGGACCTGGCTTCCTGTAGCAGGAGTCTGGTATCCGTACAGACTCAGAACAAGAATCAAAGCACACAGCAATCCTGTCAACATCGGCAGCAGGGAGAGTATTCT
>CAZPNT010000164.1:0-2595 GCA_964588055.1 uncultured Candidatus Poseidoniales archaeon
GTCCAATGTTATTGTTACCTCGTCGGTACTTGAGTCCAATGACATCGACATCTCCAACTGGAAATCATTTGAAGATGAGTGCATGCACCCCCCACTGGAGAAGTCGCTGTCGTAGTAGTTTGTACCTGATGCGCCAATCTTGTAGCAAGAGCCGGACTGACGATCGGCGAAGGAAAAAGTTGGATACCCTGAAGAGGATTGCATGATGTGAGTCTGGCGATTAATCGGGCTGTCACTTGGCCACCCGCCGCTGCTAGACTCGAAGAATGAGACGAAAGTAAAATCCTCTGGGTTGGAATTCTTCAGATTGTCCAGAGAGGGAGATGCGCTGCTCATGCAGGGTGGGCACCAATGGGCTCCGACGTACTCTCCGAATACGGTGTGACCAGGGCTAGTAGCATACATTGGTACTATCTTCTGTTCGAGTTCAATTCGTTGAAAATCGTCCTCCTCTTGGTAGTCTATCATTGAAGAAATAGGAGCGATTGCCAGGATGATGCAAACCCAAACGGACGGGTGGAGTAGTAGTCTGACGACTGAAGCCATCGTATTTTGAGATAGTATGGCCAGTATAATCATTCTGCTCGCCCTTTAGGGCGAGTTGCCTATTACAGGATTGAATGACTTGAAACGTCGCTATTATCCCGAAGCAATGGGGCGAGAGCATCGGAGAATGGGTTGCACTTAGAGAGGATGATGGAAGGGCGTACCTAGTCCATAGGGTTCCCGGAGAAGTCAAGGTGAAGGGGCTTGGTAGATTCGATGCTGAGAAGTTACTAGAGGGATTCGGAATTGGAGACAGGATTACCGTCGGGCAGAAGTCCCTATCGATAGTTGACCCAAAGCTCCCTGAGGCGAGGAGAAACATGTCCAGAAGGGCTCAGGTAATTGGTGCTAAGGATTCGGGTTTTCTGATTTCCTGGATGGGGGTCGGCGTGGGTTCCAAGGTCCTTGAGGGTGGGCACGGTTCAGCGGGTCTCGCCATGCATCTCGCTAGTGTACTGGGTAGTTCCGGGACCTTGATCTCTGTTGAGTCACGTCCTGAACACGCCGAGGTCGGGGAGGCCAATATGAGGCGCTTGGAGGAAATTCTGCCTGAATTCCCCGAATGGCACCTGATACAAGGGGACTTAGGTTCGGTTGGAAGGGATGTGGCAAAGATTTCCAGCTCACTAGATGCCGCAATTATTGACATAGCAGAGCCTTGGGGGGTTCTCGAAGGATTGGAACGTCTGATTCGTGTTGGTGGCAGACTTGCCTGCTACTGTCCGACCAGTGCACAGTTGGAGAAATCCTGGGATGAGTGCGAGAGGTTGGGCCTAGTAGTAGAATGGAGTGGCGAGATCGTGGAAAGAAGGTGGACCAAGGCGAGCAAGGGCGGAGTGAGGCCGGGCAACCAGCCAATGGGGCATACCGCGTTTCTCCTGATTTCTGCCAAGGTTGCGGCCGAGGAAGAATAGACCCCCACTCAAACCTTTCAAAGGCACGGTCCGGCACGTGGAGCCATGAGGGACAGTTCAAACTGGGAGCCGACTGCATATCGAACCCACACCATAGGGCAAGTTATCGGGGAAGGAGAGTCTCTGGTCGGTTCGAAGGTGACGATAGCTGGATACGCCGAGACAGTCAGGGGCAGGGGGGCGATTTGCTTCCTTATGCTTCGAGATGGCACCGGCAGGATCCAAGCTTTCCTGAAGAAGGACAACATGAGTGAGGAGTTGTTTGACTCGATCCAGTCCTCGACAAGAGAATCTACCATCCAAGTAACCGGTACAGTGGCAAAGAAGCGTCCTCCGAAGGTGGCTGAGGGAGACCCGGTACCTCCAGCAGAGTTCGAAGTAAACGTCGAAGATGGGGCTATTCTGGCCGTCTCGGAAACCCCTCTCCCTGTAGGGGTAACCGATGAGGTGAATGTGGGTCTCGACGTCCGTCTTGACAACAGACACTTGGACCTCAGGAGGGCCCACGTGAACGCGATGTTCCAGCTCAGGAGCAAGGTCCTACAGTACGGCAGGGAACTCTTGATTTCAGAGGGGTTCCAGGAAATTAACTCGCCCAAGATTATCGCGGCCGCGGCAGAGGGCGGTACAAACCTGTTCCCAATGAAGTACTTCGAGACGGATGCTTATCTCTCACAGAGTCCGCAATTGTACAAGCAGCTTGCAGTGCTAGGTGGTCTAGAGAGGGTATTCGAAATCGGGGCAGCCTTCAGGGCTGAGAAGCATGACACATACAGGCACCTAAACGAGTTCGTCTCCTTCGACATCGAGGGAGCTTGGATGGACGATGAGGACGTGATGGGGGTGCAGGAGAGGATGATCAGACACATCTGGAGACAGGTCTCAGAGAACGACATGGGGCTAATCGATGACGTTAACGAATACAGAGAGTCCCAAGGCAGAGATCCTGTGACCGTAGATGTTCCAGAGCTTCCCTTCCCCCGTATCCCGTACTGTGAGGCGATAGACATAGTGAAACAGGGAGGTGGCGAGATTTCCTGGGGCGATGACATAGAAAGTCACCATTGCGATATCATCGCGGAGAAGTACCCCGGATTCCACTTCATCCCAAGGTGGCCGATGTCGATGAAGCCTT
>CAZPNT010000165.1:0-2588 GCA_964588055.1 uncultured Candidatus Poseidoniales archaeon
CCATGAAGCCGCAAATGGTCGTCCCCGCGGACATCAGCAGGGCGGAGCCGGTGTGAGCGTACATGTCCCTCATTGCCGGCCAGATGGCCATGCCCGATGCTCTGTTGGACTCGAATCTCCTCCAGACGTGAATCGAGTAGTCTATTCCAAGCCCTATCGTTAGTGCGGTGATCATTATGGTCAGGACGTTCCAGTTGATTCCTAGCACCGCCATAGATCCCACCACCCAAGACCCAGCTAGACCTACGGGCAGTATCACCAGAAGAGATTGCCCGACCCTGCGAGTCAGAGTGGCCAGAACCAGCAGGGAGACGGTTAGGCTGATGGCAGTCGAGCTGACTATCGAGGAGATTAGCCCTGAGAGCAGGTTAGAGAGGGTCATCAGGTCTCCTACCGCGTATGCCCTTCCTCCCGTGTCCGACGAGACTATGGATGCCTCTGCCCCAATTTCCTCTGAGATTTGCTCCACCATGGCGCTGCTCCTGGCCTCTACATCGACCCTTATTCTGAGGTATCTTATTGCAGAGCCATCGTCGGTTAGGCCCACGTGGTCCTCGGTTCTCTCTGACCAAGTAGTGCCCCTCAGTTGGTCTCCAACCGTATCGTTCTGTAGCAGGGATGAAACCGCTACGGCCAAATCACCCTCGACGAAACTGTCGCTTGGTGCTAGGTCTTCACCGAAAACCTCGAGGTTGTTATCGACACCGAATGACGGGTCGTTCTCTATCGCATCGGCGAGGATCCGGTATACGCTATCGTAAGATGCCCACTCATTGCTCGTCCCTGGGGCCTCTGTGACAACCGTGCCCTCCATCCTCGCCAAGGAGTCCTCGAGGTCGCCGAGAGCTTCTATAAGCCCCTCTTCGCTATCGAATGAGACTTCCCCTTCTCCAGGTTCTACTAGGATGTAGACAGACTTTAGCGCGTTCACCTCGTATGAGTCGTACAGGTCGTCTCTGACTTCCATGATTTCCATCTCATCCTCTGAAAGGAAGTCAGTGAGCTCAAAACTGGTGTCGAGACCCTGCATCGCGACAACAACTGATCCAGCTGTGATTATCGCTACCGATAGTAGGACCATTGGGGCCTTTCCTCTCTGGAATTCAGATGCCTTCTCTGCCAATCTACCAAGCTCCAGACCTCTGCTGCGGGACGCCCCCATAGTCCTCTCGACGAACACGTGCATCGCTCCGACGGTGACTGTGCTTGCTAGGAAAGCAGATACTACTCCTAGAGCCAGTGTGGCGCCGAATGTCCTGAGAGGTGGCAAGGGGGAAAGGGAGTTAGCCAGGAAGGCGAAAACGGTGGTAATTACTGCCAGCGACAGTGCTACCCTGAGCTCCATCAGTGCCTTGGCCCATGCCTCTGCAGAGCTGCTGGAGTCTTCCTTAGCCCTTTCGTAAGCCCTCTGGAGATGTATCGAGTAGTCTATCCCTAGCCCTAGCACAACGGGAGCTACTGCAATCTCCAGAATTGAGAATTTCATCCCCATTAGCGAGATTGCCCCGTATGTCCATACTAGTGATGCTAGCAATGCGGTTAGTGGCGCTACAACCATGGTTGCCGATCTGAAAGTAAGGGCGAGAAGGATTACAACTACTATTACTGCAAGCAGAATCAGCCAGACCAGATTGTCGAGAGTCGATTCGTTAATGTCGTTGCTGATCAGATCGTCCGAGATTACACCGTACTCAAGGATGGACGTCTCGCCCAGCATGCTTCTGATGTCGTTTGCGTACCTTTGCCGGTCTTCGCTGCTCACGTCTCCGCTGATCTCGATAAGCCAAAGGGTGCTGCTAGCAGTGGGCGTAGGGTTCCCTGTCCCACTTTCCAGCCAGTCGCATATTGCTGAGTAGTCCAGATCCATGTGTAGCAAGGCCGATGAGGCAAAGGCGGCGGTCGCGATTGACCTCTCGTCGCTGCCTATTGCGTCACCGCACTCTTCGTCTTCCAAGGTGCTTTCCAGCATCTCTTTCCAGTCATTGAAGTCCGATAGGCTGCCAGAGTAGTTCCTTTCCTCGAGGAATCTCTGCAGCACCTCTGCTGCATTAATCTGGGACTCTATGAAGTCCCCGTTCTCCTCGGAGTGAGTCTGGATTCTCGCATGGTCCTCTGATAGCCTCTGCAGTGCCTTCATCTCCAGAACGTTTGCCACCTGGTCCTCGGAAGCAGATGGTTTCACGTTTATGTAGACGAGATGGGGGGATGAACCAATTGACGCCTCTATCCTCTCTTGTGCCTCGTCAGCTTCAGTCTCCGGAGCGAAAGACGAAAGATCAGTGGTGAAAGCTAGGCTCCCCATCAGGAAATATGCAAGGAAACCAGTAAGAAACAGGCTCACTAGTAGGATCGGGAGAGACATCCTGTCAAACGTTTCAGCCAATCGTTTTGTCATGACGTCCATGCGTGACATCGACGCGCCCAAAACCTCCCGATGTAAAACTTAGGGGAGGTTTAGGGACGAATCTGCTCCTCTTTGGCATGCAAGCCCTCAAAAGGGCCACTCTAGTCGACCGCTCGTTCCATGCCAGTAAAAGTATTGAAGAACGAGGGTCGAGAACTGCGAATTAGGATCCTAGACGGAAATC
>CAZPNT010000166.1:0-2564 GCA_964588055.1 uncultured Candidatus Poseidoniales archaeon
CTCCTTCACCTCCCCGCAACACAAATTAACCGACCGACGTTAGTAGTCAATTCACAGGTGACAAGATGCCAATTTCCACAGGCGATATTCTCGGACACTCCCAAGTTGGAGTTTACCTAAGCGTGGTCGGAGACGTTCTTTTCATACCCAGTACACTGGAAGACGAAATAGCAAATGAGATTGAATCATCACTAGAAATGGAGACACATAGGATGACAATCGGGGGGTCCGCTCTCCTGGGGAGCCTAGTCCGAGGAAATAGGAAAGGAGTTGCTGTAGCAGATATTGCAACGCAGGATGACTTGGACGAGCTCTCCAGCTTCGGTGACGTAGTAGTTCTGGAGAGCGGAGTCAATGCCGCTGGTAATCTAATCGAATGCAACGACAAAGGAGCCGTCGTTAGCCCTACTATTCCTGTTGCGGGAGCCGAGATGATTTCAGATGTCCTTTCAGTTTCAGCAATACGTTCTGAGGTTGCAGGGCACAGAACCGTAGGAAGCATGATGGTGGCAAATAACAACGGAGTCCTGATCCATCCGGATGTTAAGACGGCTGAAGCAGAAGCCATCGAGGAAGCCATGGGAGCCCCAGTAATGGTGGGGACTGTGATCTTCGGATCCCCATTCGTTGGTGCTGGATGCTGTGCTAGTGACACTCACGCCTTAGTTGGTTCAGGCTCAACAGGGCCAGAATTGAATCGGATAGAGGACGCTCTAGGCCTCATATAGACTTGAAGACCGAGTAATCCACATTATTCTTGTCTATAGACGAGACAACCTCGGGCATAGGGTACTTTAGCCCTGTTGCAGTGTTAAAGAGAACAACAGAATCACTAGTTGAGACCAAACCAGAATCAATAGAGTTACGATAGGCTGCAACTGTTGCTGCTCCCTCGGGACATAGTAGCAAACCCTCGTTTATTCCAATCTCTCTCTGTATTTCCAATGTCTCCTCGTCTGTAACTGCCATAGCAAACCCCCCCGAAGATCTCACAGCATCCAAGATTAGGAAGTCTCCCAGCGCTGATGGGACTCTAATTCCAGATGAGATTGTCTCTGCACCTTCCCAGAATTCAGCAAACTCCCCACCTTCCTCCCATGCCCTAACTATCGGTGCACATCCCGTAGATTGGACAGAAATCATTCTCGGTAGTTCGCAGTCAATCCATCCAAGCTCCTTTAATTCGTGAAAGCACTTCCACATTCCGATTATCCCCGTCCCCCCGCCAGTGGGGTAGAATATCACATCAGGAAGACTCCAACCCATCTGCTCGGCCAGTTCCAAACCCATGGTTTTCTTCCCTTCAATCCTGTAGGGCTCCTTTAGAGTAGACACTGCGAACCAGTCAATTTCCCCCGTCCCTTCTGAAATTATACTCCCGCATTCTCCAATCAAACCGTTTACAATATGGGTCGAAGCACCCTGAATCTCAGTCTCTCTAATGTTGATTTCTGGAGTATTGTCAGGACAAAGAACTGTGCATTGTATGCCTGCTCTTGAAGCGTATGCGGCTAGGGCAGAACCGGCATTACCATTTGTGGGAATGGCCAGATGCTCAATCCCTAGCTCCTTAGCCATTGAAACTGCCATACCAAGTCCCCTGGCCTTGAATGAACCAGTGGGAAGCCTCGACTCATCTTTGATGAACACCGAATTTGCATCTAACCCCAAAACCGTGGCCAGTTTTTCAAGACGAATCAACGGAGTGATAACTTCTCCAAGAGATACTCTGTTCTTCTCTGAAGAAACCGGCAGAAGTGGAGAATATCTCCAGAAACCTGGATCACTGGACTCTTCTATAGAACTCCTGGGGATTTCATTAGCAAGTCTTTCCAAATCATATTTTACAATTATCGGCTTCCCTAATTCTGAAACCGTCTGTACAGTGTCACGATCAAATCTCTCTCCAGAGTATGCGCATTCTAGATGGCTGACATAACTCGTCATGAACCCCAATAAGTTCGGTGTTCAATGAACATGCCGCTCTATACCGCAGTGGGGGCCACGTGACCTTCCTCTTTAGTGCCAGAACTCCTAACCCTGCTCCAGACATCTCTCATCAACTTGTCATGACACTCCCTGCAGTAATTGAAGCGTTCGTAGGCCTCTCTGAAAGAATAGGCCTTCTTTCCGCTTGAAACAAGAAAACCATCAGGTGACAGCCTGCTAACCAAGGTCGCTCTAGAACCGCAGTCTTCGAAATCGCAAACAACCATCATTCCCCGTCCTTTTCGTCATTAACAATTTCCATCAACGGGACATTGGCTTCGATCCTTTCCCCAGGTTTGCACATTACCTTCTTCACCCTTCCGTCAATGCTGGACTTAATTTCGTTTTGCATCTTCATAGCTTCCAATACTATTACCACACTTCCAGTCTCTACTGAATCTTCCTCCGATACCAGAACGGAGACGATTTTTCCAGGAATCGCTGAAGAAACAAGACCCGAACCCGTCCCTCGCTCTTTCCTTGAACCACGCTTCCTTTTGGGGGCTTGGGAAGCCCCCTCGTCCATTTCAACTTGGTATGTTTCTCCTTGTATGGAAACCTCCCATTTCCCGTTT
>CAZPNT010000167.1:0-2564 GCA_964588055.1 uncultured Candidatus Poseidoniales archaeon
GACTCTGATCTGGCAACGGTTCTGAAGGGGGAGTGAAATGGAAGGAAGCACGAACAACGAGATCCTGAGGGCGAACTCCCTCTACCACATTTACGAATCTAGTGCGGAGGACGGCAACGTCGTGGCGCTCCGGGGGCTCAGCGTCTCGATCATGGAGGGGGAGGCCATTGCTGTTGTCGGACCTTCAGGATCCGGGAAGTCGACCTTGCTGAAGTGCCTCGGTGGGCTGATGAAGCCCTCCGCAGGGTCTGTCGAGCTGGGAGGGACGCGAATGACAAGGCTGACTGGCGTGGAGCTGGTCGAGCTCAGGCAAAAGACGGTGTCATTCATCTTCCAGGACGCCAACCTACTCCCCCACCTGAATGCTATCGACAACGTGGCACAGCCCCTGCTACACCAGGGAGTAATGTCAGGTGTTGCCCGCAAGAAGGCAATGGGTCTCCTGGAGAGGCTGGGAGTCGGGGACAGGGCATACGGGATGCCCGAGCAGCTTTCCGGCGGTGAGCAGCAGAGGGTCGCTATATCCAGGGCCCTGATCACGGACCCCAAGCTGATCCTGGCTGACGAGCCGACGGGCGCTCTCGACCCCATAACCAGCAGAGAGGTCCTAGCGCTGTTCGACCAGCTCCACAAGGAGGATGACGTTGCCTTCTTGCTCGTCACTCACAGCAAGGAGGTCGCTTCGTTCTGCGAGCGCTCGCTGGAGCTCAGGGAGGGGCGTTTCATCGCACAGCACGGGGAAGGCGTGGACATCGGAGACCTCTCTGACTCCAGGGAGTTCATTGTCGACGACTCCGGAACCGTGACCCTGCCCCCAGATGTACTGCTGAAGATTGGCGGTCCGGGAAGATTCGAGGTCCAGGAAATGGAGAGGGACCTACTCCACTTGGAGAGAGTGCCTGAAGAGAGGGTGGATGTCGGGGGCTCTGGCGAGATGGTCCTATCTGGAACCTGCCCGGCCTGCTTCCACCAGTACGAGGAAAGCGAAGAGCAGCTCTGCCCGGAGTGCGGTAGCAGCAGGCCGATGGTTCAGGCCTGAGGGAGGGAGAAGTTCTGCGGCTTTGCGATCCCGAGGTCGGCTGGTAGGTCACGGGTCTTCTCTGGCAGGGTGACGGGTATCATCTCCCGCCCGATCAGGGCGACTCTGCTCTCCCTTCTTTCTGACAGGACCTCCCTCCCGACCATGGGTGCGAGCTTTTCGGAGAACTCCATGACCTCTGCATGGCTGGGCATGTTGTCTATGGATAGGTTGTTCCTGCTGTTCCCCACGAACACGAACCCCTTCGCCTCGATGAAGTCCGGGTCTGCGAGGTTGTCCAGTCTTGCGTAGTCATCGTGATAGCCGAGTGACTCGTTCTTGATCAGGGTGTGTCGGCAGACGGTACGGGTATCCAGGCTGGGGAGAAGCTCCAGCGTCTGCTCCAGCTTGTGGAAGGCGCCCTGATCGAACTTTGGCTTGCAGATTCGGTCGAAAATCTCCTTGTTCGGCGCATCCACGCTTACGTAGAGCTGGGTAGGCAAGGGGTCTAGGTTCTCGATGACCTTGGGGAGACTCCCGTTGGTGACCAAGAAGGTGCTGGTACCATGCTGGTGGCAAATGTCGAGGAACTCCCCGAGGCGAGAGTACAGGGTTGGCTCGCCGTTCAAGGAAATTGCAACGTGCTTCGGGTTCTGGGCCTCTAGCCACTTTTCCCTATCGGCCTTGGGGTTGCCTCCATACCCTGTCAGAAGCCTCCTGTGGCCACGCACCGACTCTAGGTAAAGCTCGTACGGATCGTCATCTATCTTGTTGAGGGTGTCCGAGTGAGGCTCCCTCCAGCAGTAGGTGCACCCCAGGTTGCAGGTATCGACATTGGGTGCCATCTGCATGCATCCGTGGCTCTCGATCCCGTAGAAGGTCCCCTTGTAGCAAGAGCGATCAGCGATCAATGACTGCTTTGTCCAGTGGCACACCTTGACGCCACCGTGCTCCCCGACTAGTTGGTACCTCTGCTTCGAGAGCCTGCTGGCAATGCGTGGTTCGATCTTCGTCACTGGGCTCTGGACCATATTCTACGGGCCTCTGGATGGATTGCTACCCTTGAATGATTCCTTAAACCCGAAGTCCCACTCCTCGATGATGACCCGGGTTGCAGCGATGTGCGTCTCCCTGGCGATTATCCTCGCACCCGTATCCGGATGCTTCTCTGATTCTGAGCAGATTTCTAAGGTCCCTACAGAGAATCTGGAGGTCAGTCCCTCCATCCTGATTGGTGGGGTTCTCCAGCCCGTTGAGTTCACTTCCTCGAGCGCAATGAGCGTGCATGTGCCATACCTTGTGAGAGAGGGAGGCTCGGAATTCTTCTCCAACGGGACGACTTTGGTCTTCGATGGGGCGGGTACCAAGACAATAGAGATGATCGCGCCTCCTAACATCGGCAGCGCTTACTTCCTACTAGGTAACGAAGGGTCTCTTCTGGGCCCTGAAATCAGCCCTATAAGGGAGTCTAACCAATCATGGGACGACTTATTCGAAAGCGAGTCGTTCGTGCAGGGACCCTACTCATGGTTGGAGCACCCAGTCG
>CAZPNT010000168.1:0-2507 GCA_964588055.1 uncultured Candidatus Poseidoniales archaeon
ATGGTGGGGGATTCCTCACCATCAGTGGATGAAGCTCGCCGTCCCGTCACCACATCCACTGATGGTGAGGAATCCCCCACCTGTCGAGTACCCGTCCCCGGGGTTATCTACGTACACCGCAGAAACTGGTCCGTCACTACTGGCCCCCACCGTGTCCACTGACACAGTTAATCCGGTTCCCGTGTTGCCAGAAGTTGTGCACCCAGCATCGTCATCAGCGTATCCATCGCCACTCGTCTGTATAGAGACAACTTTTGCTGGTCCGGTGGACTCCTCCTTGTCAGTCACAGAGACGATTATGACCTCGGGGTTTTCCAGCTTGTGATCGGAGTTGCTGACCGACTCGTTGACGCTGTCGACCAGTGTGACTGTGGCCATTCCGAATATCATTATGAAGACGGTTCCGACGACCATCGCAGCAACGCTAGAACCAGCCAATACCCCATCCCCCCTAGGGAGTCCCCTGGGCCCTCCAAGCCTCTATCATCGCTGCGAAGGTGAGCAGCGTCCTGTTGTCTACCGCCGGGGCACCCTCGGACTCGGCGCCTGCCTCCGCCAGTGCGGCGATCGAGCTTAGGGACTTCTCCTCGGCAGCCGTGATGACTCCGGACTTGGAAGCTGCCTTCAGGAATCCTAGCGTGTCGGCCCCGCTCATGTTGTCGAGTAGGAGGGCTACGATCTTGGTGGGGTCCACGGATGGCCCATGCATTAGAGCGTCTGCCTCCCCGCTCTTCAGGAACGGGTTGACTGCGAGGGACTGTGCCTCGTAAAGGTCGAGAAGGCCTGGCCCTCCGGCCTTGCCTCCCTGTGATAGGGGTCCTGCGCCTGATTCTTGGCTATCGACCGGGCGGCTGCTGACCTCGCCGTCATCGCCTACAGTGTGGATGACGTCCTGGCCTCCTGCAGACGCGGTGCTGGCTGCAGATGCTGACTCTGCGGCGATCTTGGCGGTCTGCTGCGCGGTCATCTTGATGTTGGCCTCCATGAGGTCCATGGCCGTCTCCAGCCTCTCGAACCTGTCCTTGACCATGTCAACGAGCTCAGGTATCTTGTCCTGCCCCTGGCTCGCCTGTGGGTCTCCCAGGACGCCTACCCTAGTTCCCGAGGGGGCGAACAGCCATGCCTCCAGGTCCGTCGGCCTGAACTCCGTGGGTATGTCAACGTGCTCGACGGAGAGCCTGGCTACCTTGTCCAGTCTCGATGACAGGCCGGGGTCGGCGTTGGTGTCAGTGGAAGCGGACCTTATTCTGTCCAGAAGTCCCATACCACCAACACCTCATACTCCCACCTCGTAAGGCACCTCGTCCCGCGGCACGCTCACATCATAGAGGAGCCATAGGTAAGTGAGTGCACTGTCCACTCGGTCAGTGTCTCACCGCCACCATCGACTACTATCCTCATGCTGAGTGTCTCTCCTTGTGTGGCTGCAGTATCGCACCCTGGGTTTACGTCGTCGCCATCGACAGCGTTGTCTAAATCGGTGTCAGCAAGGCCTAGTGTTACCGTGGTGTAGTAGGTGTTTCCGGCCTCTAGCTCGACGGTGGCACCGATCGCGAGCTCTGTCAGTAGGCTTGATGCTGGGAGGTCCCCATCGTCGAGACCCAGACCGACTGTCGCGCTGTGCTCGCAAGTGATATAGTAACTTACGTCAGCAGGGTAAATTCCCGTTGAACCCGAGGAGACTCGCCAGATGACGTCCATGGTCGCCACGTGGCTGGTTCCGGAGCCTAGAGTGTCATCGGCACTCACCACTAGGATATCCACTATCGCCACCTTTCCGGAGATTTGCTGTCTGGTGTCGCTGCTTGTCTGCTCCGCGTTCTGCTGTAGCTCCTCTGCGGTCTTGATTATGATCGTCGAGGCCACTGCGGCCACTAGGATGAGCGCGATGAAGACGATCATCGCACCGATACCGATCGATCCTGACTCGTTGTCTCTTCTGGTTTCTACTGTGTCCTTCATATTATCACCCCTCATCTAAACCACCGACGCCCCCGCGGTTAGAGAGTCTATCTTCAGTTCTGTGACGGTAGTTCCCCCGTCCGTGACGATTATCTTCAGGAGCAGGGTCTCGCCTACGCCCGCAAGCGTCTGGCAGTCCCCTCCAGCGGTAATCAGGTCGAACCTGAAAATCTCACCTGAGTCAAGTTCGGCGGATGCATCCTTGTCAGTGCCGTCCATGTTGTCGGCGTTGACCGATTCTGGTGCAGCGATATCGCCTCCTCCTGCATCAGTGGTGCCCAGGTTTCCACCGACCAGCCCGTAGGTAGTGGCGTCACCGCAGGTCAGGACCCAGTTGATGTTGGAGACGAGTAGGTTAGAGGCGCCGGCAGCCACCTTGGCCGTGAAGACCATGCTGTCTACGTCGGTGCCATCCGATGTGTTCACCAACGCCTGCACGATGTTTATCTTCCCGGAAATCTCCTTCCTCGTGTCGCTGCTGGTCTGTTCTGCGTTCTGCTGTAGCTCCTCTGCGGTCTTGATTATGATCGTCGAGGCCACTGCGG
>CAZPNT010000169.1:0-2453 GCA_964588055.1 uncultured Candidatus Poseidoniales archaeon
CTCCAGTAGCTTCTCTCTTGCTTCTTCTCCGTAAACTATCTTCTTTGCACCCATTTCTTCACCCCATTACCTTTGCTTGAATGTCCTCTTCCTGGATGAGCAGGTAGTCCATTCCCATCCACTCCATCTTCGTGCCGCTGAACTGCCTGAAGATGACTCGGTCGCCCACAGCGACGCTCTTCGCTTCGGGGCCCACGGCCTCTACCCTTCCTACGTTCATCTTCTCCCTTGCCTCCTCTGGCAGGAGAAGCCCTGAGTCGGTCTTCTCCGGGGCGTTCTCCATTGCTAAAAGCACCATTTCTCCAATCGGTTCTATTCCTACTCCCATGAATTCATCTCCAATTTGTGTTAATCCGAATTTTTGGTCTATTTTAAACTAAACGAATTGGGCATTTGGGCTTAATTGGTGTTTAGCCTGGCTACTCTTCCTCGTCAGAGTAGGGTTTCCACGCCTGTATCTGTTCGAAAGCCAAGGGGGAAGCAAGGATAATGAGTATCAGAAATGTCAGAGAGTACCACGACTTTGGGGTTACGGATTCCCAGGTACCGGATGTGATGAGTTTGATCGAGCCTATCCACGGAATCTCTGAAGAGGCGATTCCGACTATCCAGTCGTCCATCACCGCCTCGACTGGTTCCCTGTCTGCGTCTAGGAGTCCGGCCCCTATTCCCTGAGAGTTGGCTCCAGGTTGGTCAATCATGCAGCCGCCGAAGTTGTTGTCCCCCGATGTCAGAAAGCCAGAGTGCTGGGGCTCCCAGCCTTCTACCCTCAGGTTGTACGTAGTACCGTGGTAGGAGCATTGGTAATCCAGGGTCCAGGTGATGGTCTCCACGTTTCGCAGCGTGGTTCCTGGTACGTCCCAACCAGTTCCATTGGACACCGCCTCGAGGAGGGCTCTGTGTATGACTGGGGTGTCTTCCCCTCCGTTCTTCCTGTAGATGATGACATCACCCGGCAACCCATGGGACTCGTGCCCGAAGTTCTCGTTGCCAGCTTCTGTGGCCTCGACGAAAGTGACTACGTCAACCCTGTTCTTGTTCATCACGAGGATAAGGTCCCCAGGGTCAATTGTGCCGATGGAGCCGTCTTCGTCGTGCATCATCGACTGCGACTCCACGACGACCATTGGGGGGAAGGAGCCGGTTGATACCCACATCGAACCCAGTAGGAGGATTACTAGTCCTATCGCCAGTGATCCCTCTCGCACCCACGGACTGACTGTCGAGGCGTCCGAGATGTCGAAGTCAGAGCCCGAGGCTTCCTCCGACACCTCATTCCTCCTCGGAGCTTCCAATGGGCTGGACGTCTGGAGCCGAAAGCGAGGAGTACCTCTTTGGGACTTTGATTCCCAGGCTCTCGTAGTGCCCCTTGAGGCTGGACTGGTACGGCTTTCCTAGAAGGTCTGCCGCGATCTCGGCCTCCCTGGTCCTCCTCATCACCTCTGCTCGGGAGTCCAGGGACAGGATCTCGCTAAGGGTCTGCTTCTTCTCGTAGAAGTAGAAGAACTCCGGAGCGACGAAGAACAGGGCTACGGCCCCCCCGATGAGACCCACCCAAGCCAGTGTGATCATCGTCTCCGATGCCTCGCTTGCGTAGTCCATGAAGAATAGAAGAATGAACGAGTAAAGTGAAGCGGCCAGGCAGAACAGCGTCATGAACGTGTATCCCTGGTAGTGGTACTCCTTCTGCGAGCGCCACCACCTCTTGATCGGGTTGGGGCTCTTCGTCTTGCGTCGCGCCATGCTATCAGACCTCGCGCCACACTCACATTGTTAGTCCCTTTCGTCGTTTGGCATCCTATTTCAGGGGGGAATCAATATCCGCGAGCCCCCAGTGGGAGTGATATGCTCGTAGGCCTGACTGGTCGGAACGCATCTGGAAAGTCAACTCTGGTTAGCTGGTTCTCAGAGAGGGGGCTGCGGAGCGTGTCTTGCTCGGACTCCATCAGGAGTTGGCTCACCGACCAGGGGTTTGAGACTACCAGGGACAATCTGATCGAGGGCGGAAGGGAGCTTCGCAGGAACGGGGGAGCGGGGGTCCTCGCGGAGATGCTGCTAGAGATATTGGATGGGGAGGACGCCGTGGTAGATTCCATCAGGACTCCTGCCGAAGTTGAGGCCCTGAGGAGCAGGGGCGACTTCGTCCTGATCGAGGTGAGGTCCGACGAGAAGTCCCGCTGGGAGAGGATGGTCGATCGAGGAAGGGCTGGAGATCCCACTGACAAGGGGGTCTTCCTCGCTCAAGAGGCTGCGGAGGCGAAGTCCGAGGACGAAGCCGGGCAGGCACTGGATGCAACGGCCAGCATGGCCGACATCACTGTGCTGAACGACGGGACAATCGAGGAACTGGAAGCCAAGCTGGAAGGTATCTGGTCTGGACTCTAGGTGGAGCGGACTGTTATTCCGGCCTCCTCCATCATCGCCACAGACATCGCAAAGTCATTCTCCCACCT
>CAZPNT010000170.1:0-2447 GCA_964588055.1 uncultured Candidatus Poseidoniales archaeon
GGCATCATACATTTTATTGGGGGTGCTGCTTCTCGGTGGCCTGATGGTTCTGGGGTTTGCCCTGTTGTTGTTCAATATGCCGAAACCAGGCGAGCTAATGAACCGCGCGGGCATTGCAGGGGTGATGCTCATCACGCTCTTAGTGAGGTCGTCCAAGTCACCCCTGTCTTTGCCTCTGGCCAGAACCATTGAGTCGTAGTCCCCAGTCACGTCGTAGACGCCATAGACCCGGTTGTCCTTGGCTATCTTCTCCTGGATTTCTATCAGGCGGCCCTTCTCTATCCTCAGCCCTATTACAACGCTCAGACCCCAACCGGCCTTGTCCGGGTCAAGTAGAACTGTGTACCCTCTGATTACTCCGAGGCTCTCTAGCCTCCTAACCCTGTTACTAACTGTGCCTAGAGCAACCCCTACCTCCTCTGCAATCTTCCTGAGGGAGGTCCTAGCGTCCGCCTCCAGGACTCTAAGTATCCTCTTATCGACGTCGTCCATGCCTTCACCGGGGCATCACGTTCAGATTACAAGGCTCATGAACATATGCTATCTTGATTCGCTCAGCAATGAACGTTTGATCAGAAATCCTCACTTACTCTTCTTCTTGAGGATCAAATGGCAAGTCCCTAACACCCCTCATCACGATGCTCTCGGACTCGCTCACCATGGGGGTTACTCTGTTGCCTACCCACACCGCTAGACAGTAACCGCTGTCCCCCACAAGGATCCGACTTCCCCCCTCTCCATCCTCCAGCGAATCCAGCTCCGTCCTAAGAGGCTCCTTCCCCTGGAGTATGTCATCAATTATGCAATCATCCACATTCACGAATGGCCCTGAGATTTCCTCTCTCAGTCTTCTGGCAGCTCTAGATACCAATCTGTCCAACCTTCCCTTCCTGAGCCTGGCTGCAATCAGGCCGAGGTGAATGACCTTGAGGGGACGCCATCTTCCTCCTGGGATCAGCTCTCTTCCGCTCTTCCGTGTCCTGTCTGCATCCCAGATTCCTCTGATTTCGTCTGAAGACCAGAGCAGGCTCTTCCCTCTAGACCACATTCCTGAAGGCACAGATCCCCACGCTTCTCGGAGTTCGTCATTCCAATTCTCGTTGATCGGACGAGGAAACGACTCCGGGTCCTCAAATGTTTTTGGTGACGGAATTGGATCAATGCTCTTCGTACCTATATCATCCTCGATCTTCTCTAGGACAGCCAAGAAGAAACCACCCCCCCCAATCTCATCGTTCCAGACCCTCAGGCAACACCTCAACTGTGATGCGATGCGCTCGTCTTCCGGTGCCAATAGGTAATCTTCGTGTGTACTTTGTACATCCAAATCACCGTTGTCATCCAGTAATGGCCAACCTGCCATCCCCGGTGTCGAGGGTACCTCAGAAAGGGAATCAGCGCAGGGAATCACCCTCACCTTCCCCCCTTCAATTGCTCTAGCCACCACGGCTTCGTTCTCAATTGGATCCAGAGAGCAGGTCGAGTAGACGACTCTTCCACCTGGCTTCGTTACTGCAATTGCCCTGCTGAGGAGATCGTGCTGCAATGAATGGAGGGATACTCCTGATGATGGCCGCCACTTTCCCCAGACATCCGGATTCTTTCTTGTTGTTCCTGAGCCAGTGCATGGAACGTCGACGAGTACTGCGTCAAAACCAGCACCCGGCACTCTAGGGATGTGCCTTCCATCGTGTTGGACTACCACTGCTGTTCTGGATGCGTGCCTTTGGACGTTAGTAACAAGGGTGTTCACCCTGCCACTGATCACTTCGTTAGCGATCACGGCCCCGGAGTCTCCAAGATGCTCGCAAATCTGCGTTGTCTTGGAACCTGGGGATGCGCACAGGTCAAGGATGATTTCACCAGGAAGCGGGTCAAGAGCTAGTACAGGAAGCATGGAAACCGCCTCCTGACGGGTAAACCTCCCAGTTTCATGAAGAGCAGTCATCATGCTCTTCACTTCCCCTGTTGCAGCGCCTCTATCGAACGGCATCTCCCACGCTCCCCCTGGTCCTGAGAACCACGGGATTCTGGTTGCCCCGATACCTGACAGCCATGACTCCACCCAGTCCTTCTCTTGGCTCATTGGATTGACTCTGACAGTCTCTGGTAATCGATCATAGGAACCTTGGAACCACTCTCCTGGGTCCTCTCTCCAGTGGGACACCGCCTTGAGAAGAATGCTGTTCTCAGCATCCTCCCTCCAGTCCGACTCCCTGCTTGCCATGATTGTGCGCCATAATCATCATCCATCAAGTGCACGTTAGGCTCCGGGATTCCGCACTGACCGAAATAATGGGGCAATTCGCATTGGCACCACCGACAACGGTTAAACCCCACTCGGCGCGCTCGAGCGATGCGGTATTTGCCGCAAGGGATGCACATGACACGATTCGGATATAGGAGGAGGATCTCAAATGAATCCTCAGAACCAACAAAGACAGATG